>CADBOV010000074.1 GCA_902796385.1 uncultured Lachnospiraceae bacterium | reverse complement strand
CCATCATGATCAAAATCAAAGAGATCGTTCATAACCTGTCCTCCCTTCTAAAAGGATGATTCCGGATGAAACCGGGGTTCTCTTGGGCTATCTTACTATGTAGAGTTTATCATTTTTCTATGTCCCATTATCTTCACACCAGGCGCATTTTGTAGCAATTTTGTAGCAAAAGGCGCCCGGAGTCAGGGCGCCTTGGGGGAAATCTCTGATTGATTTAATTATAGCGGCTGTTGCATCTGCAGGATCCTTGTTATGTTCTTGTTATGTACTTGTTATATTCTTGTTATATTCTTGTTATGTTCTTGTTTTATCCCTTGTTTTGTTCCCTCGTCACCCTGGCGCTTACTGGGTTTGGCGTCAGTTCTCCGGACGGAAATTGCTTCCCTTGGTGGCGAAGAGGTTCCCCGGGAGGATGGCGACACTGATTTCCTTCGGATCCGCCTCCCTCTGGATGGGCATTCCCATATGGTATTTCTGAAGTTCCTGGTTGGTTTCCTCGGAACGTTCATTTGTCATACGAAGCCGGTAAGATGCGAGCCTTCTCACGATGTCATTTGCCAGAAGTTCTGCATTTGATCCGCCGGCCAGGTTACAGCTCAGCATCCAGGTAGTCCTGTTCAGGTCCTTATACAGGAAGCGGATCATTTCATGACCGAAGGCTTTGTTCTTATGCTGGAAGCCGATCAGGCCGATCCATTCATACCGTATATGTCCCGCCAGCGCCTTGTCGCGCCGCTGTATGGCCTTGCGGGCCATGCTGGCCAGGTTCATTGCTTCTCCGATCACATATGCGGATGCGCCGCCGAAGCCGACCCATCCGCCTGCTTCTTTCTTGTTATACTTCCGGTTTATGAAGGCAATCCGACAATCACTCACATACAGGAAGTTGTCCCGGTCCAGACTGTCACTGTAAAATTCCGAGTAACTGCTTGCTCCCTTTGGCCTCTTGTACAGGGTAACTCCTGCCAGACGAACCTCCTGAAATATATGATCATGCGGTTCCTGGATGATATTCTTATGTTCATCGATCCTGGCATGGATAAAGGGATCCAGTGGTTCGTCCACTGACACTTCAAAATATGCCGGATAGTCTTTCAGAACTCTTTCTTCCTGTGTCTCAGCTCCCTGATCTGCTGCTCCCTGGGCTCCGGCTCCCTGATTCGCTGCTCCCTGACTTGCTGAACCCTGATTCGATTCGGATGATTTTGTCTCTTCCGCAAGCTTCAGGTTATTTTGTACCCGTTCTTCGATCAGCGGATTGGGGAACGGGGGTGCAACCTGGGCAAGCGGGGTTCCTCCCTGGACTGCGAGACCCATGGAATTCAGTCGGTCTGCCAGATATTCTTCCGTCAGTTTCTTTTCTGCCGCAGCTTCTCTTGTGAGGGTCCGCTCCACGTAAAGGGATTCAAAGACCTCCGGTCTGGCTCCCACATTATTTTTCAGGTGTGCCTTTGAGGGAATGGTCCGAACCCAGGTGTAGGGGTCCATATTTACAAGCCCCAGTTCCAGCCCGGTCAGCATTTCATTCATCTCATCACCCATGAAGAGCTCTGATCCATAATATTCCCAGCGCTTAAACACCGCAACGTAGCTGACCGCATAACCGGTCACTCCGTTGGAATAGGTGATCTCCTTCTTGCTTGCCTGATAGATTTCCAGCAGACAGGTGCCTATGATCTCAAGCAGAAAATGCGGCTTTCCCTCCGTAAGATGGATTTTGTACATCTTCTGATTCCGTGTGGACAGCCAGTCGGTCATCAGTTGAACCACATTTTGATGATCATAGTAAAAAAATGTGTATTCATACCCATAGTTCTCGAAATAGGACGGCCGATTGGCGATCAACCCCTTTTCTACTTTGCGCTTATTTGGTTTATACATACCCTTCCCCCATTTAAGTCCGGCCCTGTATAGCTTGGGGCAGACTCCTTTTGACGAAACCTCTGATCCTCAGATCATTATAACAGTTACATTTCCGGTCAATCAGTCCAGACTTCCCCGGCACCAAGTTCATTCAGGATGCTGTTATACCTGGCCTGTTCCTTTTCCTTGATTGCTTTCGATGTGTCATTCAATGTGTGATGGATCACGTCCGCATCCTTTAACAGTTCATCCATCGGTCCGTCCACGGAGTATTTATCATCATGATGATAGATTGCCGAACAGATCAGGTCGGTCTCTGCTTCATCTGTCAGCTCCAGATCCGTCAGGATCTTACGTGCCAGTTCCGCACCCTTATGTGCATGGTCATCATAAGAACCGGACTTATATGCATATAGATCATGCAGCATGGCTGCCATAGCTGCCAGTTCCGGGTCCAGCCCACGTCTTTTTGCCAGGATCGTAGCCGCAAGGGATACACCGTAGAGGTGGTTTACCGCGCTGATCCTGTCATCCTCATCCTCCATTTTCTTAAGCTGCTTATTTACATATTTTCTTAGATCCTTTAATCTGCTCATTTTACTCCCCCCCTTATCTTGCAAACAACAGGTGAAACCAACATCATTATATTATCCCGGATACCGGTTCGCAATGTCATATGAAAAAAACTGAAAAAAAATAATATTTACTGCAACATTTTGCCATTCTCATCTGTATATGATATATAATAGTGTATAGCCATTAACTTAAGAATGGAGGAGGTAAAAGATGAGCCATACTGTTAAGAAAACCGGAATAGCGATCATAATCGCTGTTTCACTGATCTTATCGGCATTTTCTGCAAATGCGATTCCCGTATATGCTGCTGATCAGATCGAAATCAGTAACTATGATGAACTGAAGGATTTTATTACGAAAATTAACTCCGGTGAACTGCCCGCGAATACAAACGCAAAGCTGACAGCAAACATTACAGTTCCGGAAACACTTGGAAATGACTGGGTTCCGCTCGCTGCGGATCAGGCCCATGCCTATCAGGGTGTTTTTGACGGAGGTGGATACGGCATCAACGGGATCAACATTAACAGGACCTACCCCGACCCGTATACAGAAGGAACGGTTGTGCATGATAATACTGCTTTTCTTTCCTTCCTCGGTCCAAACGGTACGTTAAAGAATCTTTCAGTGAATGCGTATATCAAGGACGTAAACGATGTTGCAGGACTTGTAAGTTACAATGAAGGAACCGTTGACTCCTGTACATTTTCCGGTACCATAGCAAGTGATATTTATCCGCATGATTCCATCGAGGATTCAGATGGTGAAACAGGCGGTATTGTTGCAAGGAATCTTGGTGTTGTTAAAAACTGTAAAACCGTTTCCGGAACGGTCATTTTCCGTGGCGGAGTCAATGCCGGTGGTATTGTCGGAAGTCAGTCATTTGGCGGAACGGTTGTAAACTGTGTAAATGAAGCACACATCGATGTGCGTGAGACATACTACCAGACAATGGGCGTTTTCATTGGTTCCGCCGGTGGTATCGTAGGTTTACAGGAAACATTTTACGAAACGGACAAAACCGATCTTCCGCTGATCTCGGAATGTGTCAACAAAGGTTCTGTTGAATCCGAGCAGAATTCCGGTGGTATCTGCGGAATCACTGACGGCGGAATCATTCAGTATTGCGTGAACGAAGGTCCGGTCGACGGCGCAGTCAGAGGACGTTCCGGAGGAATCTGCGGTCTTGTTTGTTCCATGATAAATGCAAAGGCCCGGATTTATCAGTGTTCTAACCAGGGGCAGATAAACGTAAAAACCGAAGAAGTCGGTGATTATATCGGTGGTATTGCAGGTCAGGCTCAGGATTATTTTGCTTATGATGACACGGAAGAAAACGTTCCGGTTATGGTAAGTGAATGCCGGAATTACGGAAATGTAAACGGAAAGAACCACGTCGGCGGAATCTTCGGCGGAATCGGAAACGGCTCGTATGATACCGATGAGCACGTATATGTTCACTCGTTCTTCAACCTTGGTTCTGTCACAGGAGTAACTGCAGTCGGTGGTATTGCCGGAAACTGTGCCGGACTGGTTGCTGATTCGATCAATTACGGACCGGTTACCGCTCTTCCCGGAGATCCGGAAGAATGCTACTACTGCACGATCGGCGGTATCGCAGGTGACTGCGGAGTGACCGGAAATGTTTCAACCAGCTATAACCTTGGAAAGATTGATTACAGTAAAGTCAAGGACTATGATGTATTTGCCGGCGGTGTTGCAGGAAACTGTTTCTACAATCTTCCCGGATGCTACTACAGCATCGAAAACAGCGGTTCTGTAGTATGCGCCAACGGTGTCTATCCTGAAACCGCATCAGCTGCTCGCTCTCTTTCACAGATGTCAGGTGCAAATGCAACCATATACATGACAGAACTGTTTGATGGCAAGTCCTCTTTCTTCAGAGGCTCTACCTGGCACACGGAGGAAAATGTCAAGGATTCCGGCATTCTGTATGGTATGCCTCCGCAGATGGACTGTCTGGTTACAAAACTTGGAGAGATCCAGGGAGCCGGTGTAAATCTTCAGATTTCGGAAGATCAAAGCTTCATCAACGATGCATCTGTAACTTCCACCAAAACCGTGTATGAATACACGGGTGAAGCTATTTATCCTAAACTCACGGTTAAAATCGGTGATAAAACACTTACGGAAGATGTGGACTATAAAATCTACAGTACCGCCTATAATTCCGAAATCGGTGTTGCATATATTTGGATCAAAGGAATAAATAATTATGCGGGTACAGCGTACTTCAAGTTCCGGATCAATATCGCCAAGGCAAATATTAAATCCGTAAAAGCCGGTGCAAGACAGGCAACGATCGTTATGGAGAAAAATGCATATGCATATGGCGGTTATGAATTCCAGGTTCAGCGTCGTGTCAAAGGTACAACCAAATGGTACACTTCTACCGTCGACGCAAAAAACATCACTCTGACCGGACTGAATCCGGGCAAGAATTACGAGGTCCGCGTACGTGCACGCGCGGAAACCTATGACGGAATGGAATACGGGGCCTGGAGCGCGATCAAGGAAACAGGTGTGATCCAGAAGGCTGCTAATCCGATGACAGCAAAAGGTCTTACAAAGACAGTCAAATATGCAACCATAAGCAAACAAAATGTAACGATCGCACGGAAGGATCTGATCAGCATCAGCAACCCGCAGGGTACCTTAAGCTACACGAAGACAGCCGGAAACACTTCGATCTCGATCAATAGCAAGACCGGAGCAGTCACCGTGAAGAAAGGCCTGAAGAAGGGCAAGCATTATGCAAAGATCAAGGTTACTTCAGCCGGAAATACAAATTATAAGGCTGGATCAAAGGTTGTAACCATCACCGTAGATGTCAAGTAACCGGGATATGTAGTAAACAAACCGTATGATTGATTTGTAAAACTGATAAAGGAAACGGCAAGGGTTTTGGGCCCTTGCCGTTTTTCTCTCTTCTTCTTACTCCATGGTGTTCTGAACCCCGAGGAATACGGGTACACCGGTTTCATTATCTACGATTGCATAAACGAAGGGGCGATCCAGAGTAATGTGATACTCTTCCTCATCCTGAATGATGCAGGTTGCCTTTTCCACAATCACAGCTGTTGCGGCTGCTGCTTCCGTTCCCTTCCGGTTCACGTTGATCATTGACTTATGAAGTACGGTTCCGATGGTAACAGGAACGCTGTCATCCGTAACCATTTTCTTAAACTGTCCGTTGTCATAAGCACGTATTACGCCCAGGCTGTTCAGTACCGGATCCATTTCCGTACCGCATTCCACCTTGAATTCCGGAAGTTCGGCATATACTTTTCCGGAAAGGCTGTTCCTGTACGCATCCGCAAAATTCTTCTTGGAAGAAACAAGCTTTGTGAGGTATTCCTCTGTCGTCATTCCTTCCGGAGGAAGGATACCTACGAAGCTGTACTGCCCTCCCTTGTACGGGCGAATGAATCCGAGTCCGCCGCCGATCCGGATGGCACGTTCTTCCACACTACTCAGCATAACAACCTTGGATGTGCTTCCGTCGGCATTTGTGAATTTACGGTTCGATTTAATCTGATCCTTCTCGTATTCCCTGTTCCATTTTCCGTCAAATGCTACTGCATTTACCAGAACAATCCTGGATTCATCACTCAGTTTACTGAGGATCGAAGGGATGCGTTCCTTCGTGTTTTTGCTTACCCATGCATTGATCTCTTTTACGGTATTGTCATTGAAAGGTGCGGCGTAGAGATCTGCTCCGTAATAGGTAGCCACATCCTTAACGTAACTGTCACGCAGCTTTACATCTCCGCAGTTGTTTACCCAGACAGAGTTTGCCACATTCCAGGATACACCGTTTGCGTTCTTCATCCGGCTGGAGAAGGATGCCATTTCCTTGTTCAGTGCTTTTGTGGACTTTGCACCCGGCATAAGTACGGAAAGAAGTTCTTTCTCGGTGGTTGTTCCGGGATCAGCGCCGGCGGCTGTCATTCCCAATGCCATCTGGATGGAAACGGGACTGATCAGATAATTCTTTTTGGCGTCCTTTCCGAGTTTTACGGTTTTCTGCAGTAACTGAAGTCCGCTGGTGGCCAGGGCATTCTCATGTGCGCGGGATATTTCCGTGCCGGAGAAATCCTTCTGCTTCATTCCCTTGGAGATTTTGGTTATTCCATCACCGTATTTTGTCTCCGTGGGTTCTTCCTTCTCAGGCTTTTTTTCCTCCGGGGTCTGCTGCGGTTCCTGTTGTTCCGGTTCCTGCTGCTGCGGTTCCTGCTGCTCCGGTT
>CADBOV010000073.1 GCA_902796385.1 uncultured Lachnospiraceae bacterium | reverse complement strand
CAGACTACAGAGCGGCCAAAGTGGGATTCGTATTTCAGTCATACAATCTGATCCCGAACCTGAATGTAAAGGAAAATGTGGAAGTGGGAGCGTATCTTTCGGATGATCCGCTGGAGATCGATGAACTTCTCCGGACACTGGGACTGTATGAGCATCGCCACAAGCTTCCGAATCAGCTGTCCGGCGGTCAGCAGCAGAGAGTTTCCATCGGGCGGGCCATCGTAAAGAATCCCGACATCCTGCTGTGCGATGAGCCTACCGGAGCGCTGGATTATAACACTTCCAAGGAGATCCTGAAGCTGATCGAGGATGTGAATCAGAAGTACGGAAATACGGTGATCATGGTTACGCACAATGAAGCGATCCGTTATATGGCAGATCACGTGATCAAGTTAAGAGACGGGGTTGTCCGCCATAACAACATCAATGAGAATAAAATATCCGCCACGGAACTGGATTGGTAATGACAGCGGGAATGGATGAACACTTGTGTCGTTAGAATAACGGAGGACAGGAAATTGGACAGAAAGAAGAGACAGGCAAACCCTCTGGCAAAGAGGGTGTTCCGGGAGCTGATCGGAGACTGGAGAAAATATCTGGTGCTCTTTTTGCTCCTTTCCATAACCATCGGCTTTGTATCCGGCATGTTTGTTGCAAACAGCAGTATGCTGAAGGCCGAAAATGATGGGATCAAGAAATATAAAATGGAATACGGCCACTTTGAACTGAACGAGAAACCGGATGCGGAGCTTCTGGAAAAGATCGCGTCCGGTGATAAAGCGGATGTCTGGGCATACGCAGTGGAAGAGGGCAGGAAAGAGGCTGATAAAGAGATTGAAGAGAAGGCCGGAGAACAGGCGGCTGAGCAGGCAGAGAAAATGACGGCCACGGGTGTGTCATATGAAGATGCGCTGAAGATGATCAGGGAATCTGCCGAATATAAGGATGCCATCGAGAAGGCAAGAAACGAAGCTTACGAAAAGATCGATCAGAAGATCAGTGAGAAGAAGGACGAAGAAGAAGCAAAGAAGACGGAGAAGGAAAAACAGCAGGAGAAAGATTTCTTCCCGGTTCCGATCCGGACCTATGAGCTGTTTTATAAGAACCTGGATCAGTCGAAGGAAAATGACGGAACCAGAGATGCAAAGATCCGCGTCTACAAGGTTCCGGAGGAGATCGATCTGGCATGCGTGATGGAAGGTGAGCTTCCGAAGAATGACTCGGAGGTTGCCATCGACCGGATGCATGCAAATAATAACAAGATCAAAGTGGGAGATACCGTTTATCTTCAGGGAAAGGCATTTACGGTATCGGGCTTTGTGGCAATGGTAAACTATTCCACCCTGTATGAGAAGAATACGGATGCCATGTTTGACGCACTGAACTTTGATGTGGGACTTGTGACGGAGAAGGCCTTCAGTGAATTCAAGGTAAGTACACATTATAATTATGCCTGGATGTATGACCGGGAGAAGCTGGGAGACAAGGCCATCAACCTTTCACTGTCCGAAGAGGAACAGGAGAAGCAGGAGCGGATCCTGTCCGACAATCTGATGACGGCCATCGCCACCCAGAGCATTGTAGCTGAAAATGAGCTGCTGGACTACGTTCCGCGGTACGCAAACAACGCGATCACATTTGCAAAGAATGATATCAGCGGAGACGAGACGCTGGTGTCCATCCTGCTTTATATTCTGGTTGTGATGATCGCATTTATCTTCGGAGTTACCATCTCCAGTACCATCACCAAGGAATCCTCCGCCATCGGAACCCTCCGCGCTTCGGGATATACGAAGTCGGAGCTGGTACGTCATTATATGGCGGTTCCGGTAGTGGTAACGCTGATCGCTTCGATCATCGGAAATGTGCTGGGCTACACGGCATTCAAGTTTATCGTTGTAAATATGTATTACAACAGCTACAGCCTGCCCACCTACGTGACGGTCTGGAACCCGGAGGCATTTATAAGAACCACCGTGATCCCCGTGTTTATCATGATCCTTGTTACCTGGATCCTGATCCGCCGGAGCATGCGGTTCTCCCCGCTGAAATTCCTGCGGCATGATCTTCGCACCTCGAAGAGGAAGAAAGCGGTAAAGCTTCCGCACATTTCATTCTTCCGCAGATTCCGTCTGCGGGTGGTACTGCAGAATATCATGAACTATCTGGTGCTGTTCCTGGGACTTGCCTTTGTTATGGTGCTTCTGGCATTTTCCTTCGGGCTTCCTTCTACGCTGAACCACTATACTAAAACGGTGAAGGATGAAATGTTCTGCAAATACCAGTACATTTTAAAGACCACAGAGGATGAAGAGGGAAATGTACGGACGACCGGAACACCGGGCGCCGAGAGATACAGTATGACGGAGCTTGCAACAACGGACGGAAACCATGTGGGCGAGTCCATTACGGTTTACGGCGTGGAGGAAGACGGCAAATATCTGGTCATTCCGAAGGGAATGGAAACGGGCGAGGTTTATATCTCATCCGCTTACCGGGATAAATTCCGGCTGGAAGAAGGCGATACCATCGT
>CADBOV010000072.1 GCA_902796385.1 uncultured Lachnospiraceae bacterium | reverse complement strand
CTGACCTCGGAAACACCGACGCGAAAGTTTGCTGCGGATGAAACGCTTACGAAGAAGGAAAGAAAAAAAGAAGAAAAGGAACAGAAGAAACTCGGGAAAGAAAACAAGAAAAGGTACCGGGTAAAGAAGAGTAAGAAGAAGCTTGCCCTGAAGATCAGTATCGCAGCGGTTTTCCTGATCGGAATCGGGATCGGTGCGTTCTTTGGGATCCGATACCTGATCGACCGGCAGAAAGAGGACTTCCGGGCTTACTTCAAGCGCCCGACGATCGCGGACATCGAGCCGGTTCAAAACGGAGAACGTGCATATGTAAAAAGCCAGTTGATCGTTGAGGGAAGTGAAAAATGTACCAGCAGCAAGATGAAAGAACTTGCGGAAGAAAAGAACGGCAAGATCGTAGGAATGATCTCTACGGTCAGAAAATATCAGATTGAATTTGCAGATAAGAAAAGTAAGAGTGATCTGGAAAAGATCATAGAGGAATGGAGCCGGAACAGCCTGGTGGCGCAGGTGGATTATCACTATGCGTATGCAACCGAGGGAGGATCCTTTGATTTCACGAAGGATCCCTGGTGGGATTCCAATGACGGAGACCAGCCGGCAGATTTTGAAGTGGGATGGGACATTTACAATCCGGACGGAAATAACTGGGCGGTTGAATCGATCTGGGCACCGGCGGTCTGGAACCCGGAGGCGGTGGATCTGGGTGAATACGGATCGGTTAAGTCGCGCGAATATAAGAAGGTAAAGGTTGGTCTTCTGGATACAGCCTTTGACAGGAAGCATAAAGATCTGACGGACAGGATTCAAGGAACCGATTCGGGGGATGTTGCCGCAGAGTACGCACCATATGCAGGCAGGTATAATGGCAATGATCTGACAGATGAGGAAAAAGCAGAAGAGAAGCGGCTGTCACATGGTACATTTGTCGCGGGGATCATTGGTGCAAATATCGGGGACAATTTCGGTATTGCCGGGGTTGCGCAGAATGCGGAACTATACGCATATTCCATTGCTCCGGAAATGAATTATACCACGGTTTTTGACTGGCAATGCCAGCTGGCGCTCATGTTTGAAGAGGATATCCGGCTGGTAAATATCAGCATGCAGCTTGATATGGACGGGATCGATCATCCGGAGGACGTAGTGGGTGAACTGAATCGTTCCATGGAAGATTTCCTTACATTTTATCTGGAACAGGACAAGGATTTTCTGCTGGTGAAATCCGCCGGGGACGGTGAAAACCCGAAGGACGATCTGTCGAAGGATTTCCTTCTCGGAATAAAAAATGAATCGGTTCGCAGTCGTATCCTGGCTGTTGGCGGAGCAGAGCCGCTGATGGATTCTTATGAGAAACTGAAGGGATATCAGAGGACGGAGAAAACCAACTTCGGGGACCGGGTGGATATCTATGCCCCGGGAATCAGGGTACTTTCGGATATTCCGGCGGACCGGGTTGAAAAACGCGACGGAACCAGTGCTGCAGCGGCCTTTGTCACAAGCGGCTGTGCGCTTGTTATGGGAATCGCACCGGACCTCTCCATGACGGAAGTACGTGAGATCGTCTGCAATAACTATATTTATCAGGTGGAAGGAACAGGAAAGCCGTATCTGAATGTATTTCTTCTTACAGAAGAAGCCGGAAGACGGGTTTCACCGGATCAGGGAGAAACCATCTCCGGTGAGGCGGGCCATACGGATCAGATCCTGAGTGCCATCGAAAAGAAGCTTACGCCAAAGAAAGGTTTGGTTGAACTGGCTTTGGATAAGAAGACTCAAAAAGAAGTCGAAGATTTTTCCAAGTTGGAGGTAAAGGCTGTAACAGGTAAGACGACGGAGACATTTCAGTTTGATGAAAACGGTAAAGTACAGCTCAGTCTTGATCCGGGGGAATGGAACATTTCGATTCATGCGAATAAATTTGAAACAAAACAGTTTAAACAGAGTATTTCTGCAGGAGAAACGTATACAAAGAACATTTCACTGAAGGTGATCGACTGGAGAAAGCTGTATTGGGCGTACATCGAGAAGGAAAAGGTGTTGCAGT
>CADBOV010000071.1 GCA_902796385.1 uncultured Lachnospiraceae bacterium | reverse complement strand
GAGGATAAGGGCTATGGTAAGGCTACCGTAAATTACAAGCTGCGTGACTGGGTATTCTCCCGTCAGCGTTACTGGGGTGAGCCTATTCCGATCATTCACTGCCCGGACTGCGGCGCAGTTCCCGTACCCGAGGATCAGCTTCCGCTGCTTCTTCCGGATGTGGAGAAGTACGAGCCCACAGGTACCGGCGAGTCACCGCTTGCGGCGATCGAAAGCTGGGTGAACACCACCTGCCCCTGCTGCGGAAAGCCGGCAAAGCGCGAGACCAACACCATGCCCCAGTGGGCAGGTTCTTCCTGGTATTTCCTCCGCTATGTGGACAGCAAGAACAAAGAGGAACTGGTAAGCAAGGAGAAGGCAGATAAGTACCTTCCGGTAGATATGTATATCGGTGGTGTGGAGCATGCGGTTCTTCTCCTGCTGTACTCCAGATTCTATACAAAGTTCCTGTATGATATCGGCGTGGTAAGCTTCGAGGAGCCCTTTAAGAAGCTCTTCAACCAGGGTATGATCTGCGGTCGCGACAGAATTACCGGAGCACCCACCAAGATGAGTAAGTCTCTCGGAAATATCGTATCTCCGGATGACATCGTGGAAGAGTATGGTTGTGACACCCTGCGTCTCTACGAACTCTTCGTAGGACCTCCGGAACTGGATTCCATCTGGGATGATGCAGGTATCGACGGTATCTTCCGTTTCATCCGCCGGTTCTATACCATGGTAATGGATAACCTGGAGAAGTACGAGGCTGACGGAAAGGAAGTTGAGGAGACTCCGGAGCTTCTGGCACTGCGTCACGGACTTACCAAGGCAGTATCCCAGCGACTGGAGAACTTCAATCTGAATACGGTTATTTCCGCATTTATGGAGTTCAACAACAAGTTTGTGGATCTTACCAAGAACAGTGGCGTGGATCGTGAAACATTAAAGACCATGGTTCGCCTGATCGCACCGTTCGCACCGCATATCGGTGAGGAACTGTGGGAGGCACTGGGCGGAACCGATTCCGTATTCCATGAGACATGGCCGGAGTATGATGAGAAGTATCTGGTTGAGGATACCATGGAGCTTCCGGTACAGATCAACGGTAAGACCCGTGCGACTGTAAAGGTTCCGACAAATGCAGAGAAGGATGCGATCCTGGCTGCAGGAAAGGAAGCCATTGCTTCCCGTCTGGAAGGATTCTCCATCATTAAGGAGATCTATGTGCCGAAGAAGATCATCAACATTGTGGTTAAGCCGCAGTAAGGCATAAAAGAGAAAAAGCATGTACGCTGTCTGACAGTGTGCATGCTTTTTTTATCCGGATCAGGTGAAAGAGTCCGATTGATTTTTGACTGTCGAAAACCTGGGGAAGATGTGGTAGAATTTAGGCAGACGATTCATAAGGTGGTTAGAATAGGTATTACGGAGTAGTTACAATGGAAAAGGAGTTGTTATGCAGATAAAACACATTTCCGGAACAAGAGGGCACATAATCCTGGAACTTACGGACGGAAGGTATGTATATGTTCCCGGGGAACTGACGATGGATGCCAGGTTTTATGCAGTTGTTTCGCAGGAATGGTACTGGGCGAAGGGATCGGCCAGGAACTCCGTACTGCCGGGGAAGGAGGACTTCCTGGAAACGGTAACACCCGGAGAAAAAGCAGAATTGATGGATGCGGTGAAGGATACTGACAGAGAGGGCAGCATCCGGATCATTTTTGACTGATCACCGACAGCAGTAATTGACTGATCACTGAAAAAGTGATTTACAGGATCATCACAGGGTTCTGTGTGAAAGATCGAAGGAGGAAATAAATATGCCGGATACGATAACACTTACGATACCGAAGCAGAAGAATATCGCGCTGATCGCGCATGACGGAAAGAAACAGCAGCTGATCCAGTGGTGTAAGGAAAATGAGAAGATCCTTCGGAAACATTTTCTTTGCGGAACAGGAACCACGGCCAGAATGATCTGTGATGCCACGGGTCTTCCGGTGCGGGGCTATAATTCAGGCCCGCTGGGAGGAGACCAGCAGATCGGCGCAAAGATCGTGGAAGGCCGGATCGACTTCGTCATTTTCTTCTCGGACCCGCTGACGGCAGCGCCTCATGATCCGGATGTGAAGGCGTTGATGCGGATCGCGCAGGTATATGACATTCCCTTTGCCAATAACAAGGCAACGGCGGATTTCCTGATCCGTTCCACTTATATGGATGAAGAGTATGACCATGATGTCATCAACTTCAAGCAGAACATTGCTCACAGAGCGGAAACGCTTGAGGATGCGGAATAAATCCGGTCAGATTCCGACATCCCGGCTCTTCGGGAAATATTTCTTAAAGGTGAAGATAAAGAGTACCACCGCCAGAGTGGCAGCGATATAGTCCGTTATGGGCTGGGTCATCGCTGCCATTTTTGCTGTATCAAAGAAGTGTGTAAAGATGAACAGCATCGGGTAGTAGATGAGACCCTGCCGGGAAATGGACAGGATCAGGGACGGGATGGTTGCACCCGTCGACTGGATCGCGTTGATCATGACAAAGAGAAGTCCGATCACCGGCCCGGAAAGAATGTAAACCCGGGAAAATTCAAAACCATAGGCATAGGCCTCGGGCTCCTTCAGAATGAAGCGGACCAGAGGACCGGCAAAGGTATAACAGATCACGGTCATTACAATACTGGTAATGGTGGCAACGATCAATGTGAATTTCAGTATGGACAGATATCTTTTCCGGAGTCGCGCACCGAAACAGAAGCCCAGAAGAGGCTGGACGCCGATACCGATTCCGATCAGAAGCATGACGGCAATGGTATTGACCTTCATGGCTACACCCAGACCTGCAACGGCCATATCACCGTATCCGGCCATAACCTTGTTGATCACGATGTTGGATGTGCTCATCAGGACCGAGTTCAGTGCTGCCGGTATACCGATGGCAAAAACACCCATGGAGATATGACGTTTCAACGTATAGTATTTCAGTTTAATGGAAAGAAGTGATCTCTTGGAGCAGAGGTGCAGCAGGTAGAAAACCGCGGATACTACATTTCCGAGAACGGTTGCGATGGCAGCACCTGCCACATCCCAGCCGAAACTGAGGATCATGATGGGATCAAGGATGATGTTTACCAGGTTTCCGATGATCATTCCGGTCATGGCGGTCTTCGGATGTCCTTCCGCCCGGATGATATTACTGAATGCATTGCTTATGATCAGGAAGGGAATCCCGAACGCCACAATGATAAGATACTGTTTCGTGAATTCCAGCGAATCATCGCTGGCGCCGACAGCGCGGGCTACCGGCTCTGCAAAAATGATGATGCCGATCAGGCAGATAACGCCGATCACAAGTCCGGACCAGAAACAGAAAGAGGAAGCTCTCTTTGCCGTATGATAATCCCCTTCACCCAGACGACGGGAAATGAAGGAGGTTCCACCGATACCGAAAAGCATACCGATCGCCATAAAGAGTAGAAAGACCGGTGTGGCCAGGGATACGGCGGTGACCATCAGCGCATTGTTGGTCTGTCCGATAAAGACCGTATCAGCCAGGTTGTACAGAAGCACCATCAGCATGCTGATTACGGACGGTATGATATTGGAAAATACGGCTTTCGGAACGGGAGCGCTCCGGAACATCTGAATCGATTTTTCGTTTATATTCATTTTTGCCTTCCTGATTTCTGTATGTTTTGTTTGACGTTTGCCTTGAATTTAGTTGTCTTCTCCGGATTTCAGAAGCTCTGCCATGATCCGGATGGAGTCCTCCAGGTGCTCCTCCGACAGGGAGGAATAGTTTACCAGGAAGACATGCGGATTTGCCTTTCTCACGTCATGGTAGAAGGAAGAGAGCGGCATGATCCGGATTCCTTTTTCCTCACAAAGCTTCGTCAGTGTGTCGTCGGACAGTTCTGTCCGGATTGTCATAAGGAAATGAAGACCGGCATTCTCTTCGGAAATGTGGATCACCGGAGCCAGCGGGCTTTCCAGAAGTGCTTTCATGATCCGGTCTCTTTTATTATGATAATAGGTCCGCATCCGGTTCAGATGCTTCTCAAAAAATCCTCTGCTGAGGAACGCTGCCAGGGTATACTGCTCAAAATTCGAAACCGTACAGGAATAGAAAGAGAGCTGTTCCCGGAACCTCTGCATCAGCTTCGGCGGAAGGATCATATAACTGATCCGGATCGTGGAAGAAAGCGTCTTTGTAAATGTATTCATGTAGATGACTTTCCCCGCCGGGTCAATGGCCTGCAGGGAAGGAATCGGCTGACCGACCAGCCGGAACTCACTGTCATAATCATCTTCGATGATGTATCTTTCTTCTTTGTCCTTTGCCCAGGCAAGAAGCGAAAGCCTCAGCCGGATCGGCATGACGCGGCCGGTTGGGAAATGATGCGAGGGAGAAATGTGAAGGATGTCCACATTTTTCTTTTGCAGTATTTCCGGTATATTCCGGTCCTCCTCGAGGGGAAGATAGGAAAAACGGATTCCGTGCTGTTCGTAGATCATCGGAATTTTCCGGTGTCCCGGATCCTCAACCGCATATTTTGACTGAAAACCCAGAAGCTGGATCAGAAGTCCGTAAAGGTACTCCGTTCCTGCACCGATCACGATATGATCCGGATCAACGGACATTCCGCGGAATGCATTTAGATGGGAAGCGATAGCCTCCCGGAGAGGCTGTATCCCGATACCCGGTGACGTAGTCAGTAACCGGTCTTTTTCACCGGCAAGTATCTCGCGTGTCAGCTTCGCCCAGATCAGGAACGGGAATGTGTCCGGATCGGATTCATTTCCCGAAAAATCCGTCAGCCAGGATTTCCGAAGAGGTTCCACGGAAGACGGGAGATCTGTATGTATGTTTTTTTCATCTGCCCCGGGTATGGAAAGAAATTCCCGGAGAATATCCGAAACAAAGTAACCCTTTTTCGGAACGGATGTGATATATCCCTCGGCGATCAGCTGTTGGTAAGCGGTTTCAATCGTAATAGTGCTGATCCCCAGATGCTTTGCAAAAGTGCGCTTGGAGGGCAGCTTGTCACCTGCGGCGATGGTCCCGTCGGAAATGTCTTTTTTTATGAAGTTTGTCAGTTGTTCATAAAGCGGGATTCCGTCCCCGGAAGAAAAAGTGTAGGTCAGCATATGTGCCTCCTGCCATGGCCGCGCAACAGATGTAACCATGATATTATAGACATTTCAGGGGGTTTTGTAAATAAGTTCTTCCACGAAAGAAGAAATGTGTTATAATATGTGATGTGGGTCCGGGAGACGGATGGGAACGGTTCGCGGACCGGCTGATAAAACAGCAGGGATTTTAGGGGGATTTATGAAGTTCAACAAGGATTGGTTGAAGAAACGTTGGGTTGAAAATGCACTTGCGCTTTGCATCGGTGTATTTTTCTTTGTATTTCTGGAACACCTGGGTGGTGTTTTCTACTGGATCGGAAAACTTTTAAAATTCTTAAGTCCGGTCATTGTCGGAATTGCGATCGCATATATTATAGATCCACTTGCACGACTGTTTGAACATCATCTGTTCGTCAAACTGAAATCATGGCGCCTGAAGCGGGCTTTTTCCGTAACACTTGCCCTGCTTCTTATTCTGGCACTTTTTGTTTTGCTTTCCATTTATCTTTTTCCGCAGCTGGCGGACAGTATAAAGCAGTTTATCGATAATCTGGACGGCTACTCCAAATCACTGAAGCAGTTCCTTACAAAACTGGGTGAGAAGCTTCCGATCAATGTATCAAAGGTCACAACATCCATCGATAACTTTATTAACGGCGCATCGGATTATATTCTGAAGAATAAGGAAGTAATCCTGAGTAAATCTCTCGATGTGGGCAGCGGAATCCTGACCTTCCTTCTCGGGTTTATCCTTGCGATCTATTTCCTGTTCGGTAAATATTTCCTGCTGGCCGGAATTAAGCGTTTCTCGCGTGCAGCCATGTCGGAAAAGAAGTATCGCAGTACGATGCATTTCGTCGGACGATGCAACCGTATCATGACAAGATATCTGGCCTGTGACTGCCTGGACAGTCTTTTGATCGGTATCCTGAATGCAATCTTCATGCTTATAATGAAGATGCCGTACATCGTTCTGGTATCAACGGTAGTCGGAGTTACAAACCTGGCACCGACCTTCGGACCGATGGTGGGCGCATTGATCGGCGGATTTATCCTGCTTATGGTAAATCCCTGGTATGCGTTGTTCTTCCTGATATTTACGCTGGTGCTTCAGACCTTTGACGGATATATCCTGAAGCCGAAGCTTTTCGGTGAACAGCTGGGACTGTCCTCCGTTATGGTGCTGGTGTTCATTATCCTCGGCGGAAGAATGTTCGGTGTTCTGGGCGTGCTTCTTTCCATTCCGCTTGCAGCGATTGTTGATTTCTCCTATCACGATTATCTGCTGACCAGACTGGAGAGGAAACGGGGAATCTCGGATGGTGACGAGGAAACTCCGGAGGCAGAAAGTATCAAGTCTCTCCAGGAACAGAACGAACGTGAAGCGGCCAGGGAAGAGCGTCGTGAAGAACGGAAGGAAGCCCGGAAGATCGAACGTGAGCAGGAACGCCTTGAGAGAGGCGACCGGGGAATCGGTCAGAATATCCTGAACCGTCTGAAAAGAGAATCCCAGGGAACGGATGAGAAAGACGAAGAAGAAGAGAAGAAGGCGACCGGGGAGGAGAAAGAGGCCGGGCAGAAAAAACAGGCCGAGGAGAAAAAGGATAAAAAGTCTGAATGATCGAAAGGATTGTTCACAAATACTACTTGAAAGTATCGGAAAAATAAGCTATAATCTCCATTTGGGTTTTATACCCGAATGGAGATTATTTTATATATGAAGGAGAGTGCGTCATGAGCGAAGAAAAAGCAAAGTCCGGCGGATGGCGGCAGAACAAATGGGTTCGCGCAGCAATTCCGGCATTACTCTTACACTGCAGTATTGGTACGGTTTACTGCTGGTCACTGGTTAGTGAAGGTATTTCAAAAGAAATCGGTTTTTCCAAAGGTGCAGTAGAGTGGGCATTCAGCTTCGCTATCTTTTTCCTTGGAATGTCAGCTGCTTTCCTTGGTAATTTTGTAGAAAAGGACATTCATAAGTCATCCCTGATCGCAACGATCTGTTTCTCGGCAGGTATGGCTCTGACCGGTCTGTTCGTTTACCTGGGCGGCCCCGGAATGCCGCTTCACGAAAGTCCGCTTGCCCTGATCGGTTTGTATTTCAGTTATGGATTTATCATGGGTATCGGTCTTGGAACCGGATATCTTTCTCCGGTAAAGACACTGATGCTCTGGTTCAAGGATCGTAAGGGTCTCGCAACCGGTCTTGCGGTTGCAGGTTTCGGTGCTGCAAAGGCGATTGCAAGCCCGATCATGGAATCACTTCAGAAAAGTATCGGTATCTACACAACATTCTGGATCCTGGCAGGTGTTTATTTTGTAATGATGTTTGTCGGTCATCTGCTTCTGGCAAAGCCGGAAGGATGGCATGAGCCCCAGGGCAAGGGCGAGAAGCCGAGTATTATTGCAACTCTTAAGACAAAGCCTATTGGTAACTACATCGGTATCTGGCTGATGTTCTACATCAATATTACCTGTGGTCTGGCACTGATCTCCCAGGAGAAGATGATCGTTAAATGTGTCGGTCTTGCAGCATCTGCAGGTGCGATCTCCACTGTTGCCGCAATCTTCAATGCAGGCGGACGTCTCGGATTTTCCGCATGGGCTGATACCATGAAGGACCGCAACACCATCTACAAACTGATCTTCATCCTGTCCATTGCATTTACGGTAATCGTAATGGTAACACAGGGTATCAAGACAGGTGAAGGAAATACACTGCTGATCATTCTGGTCATTGCACTGATCATGGTTGTAAACGCAGGCTACGGCGGAGGTTTCTCCAACGTGCCGACACTGCTTTCCGATCATTATGGTATGGGCTCCATATCCGCGATCCACGGAATCACACTTTCCGCATGGGCATTCGCCGGTCTGACAGGTAACCAGGTGGCTACGCTGATCGTTAACAATACCGGTGAATTCATCCAGCATGGTGATATCAAGGTCAATCCGGTCGGATACCAGAACGTTCTTTACTTCACACTTGCACTGTATGTGGTAGCGCTTCTGCTTTGCCTGTTCCTGGTCAGACCTACGGATAAGGCGCTGGCAGCAAAGGAAGCAAAGAAAAAAGCTGCAAAAGCATAAGAAAACAGTATTGAAAACGCATTGAAAAATAGTGAAAAGAAGTGGTCCCGTACCACTTCTTTTTTTGAAGGAAAAAGTGTATAATTGGGTACGATGCTGTTAACTGATATAAACCGGAACGGGTACTATGAAGAAGAAAAAATGGATCGTTTATCTCGGGGTTACCGCCATAGGGGCGCTGGCCATCCTGCTGCTCTTTCTTTTACCGGGCAGTAAGGAAAAGGATACCGGGGATCCGGGAACGGATCCGGGGGTTTCTACGGAAGGAAAATCCGGGGAAAATACAAAGGATAAAACGGAAGAGAAAACTGAAAATAAAACGGATGCGAAACCCGAAGGAGATACCGGAAAAGAAACGGAAGGGAAAACGGAAGACCTGACGGAGAGTACGGAGGAGAAAAGCACTTCGGGCGGGAACGGTTCGGAGACTGCATCCACAGAGGCTGCCACGGAAGAACAGATGGTGGACGGTGCAGGCAGGCATGAAGGAAAGCTGGGAAGTGTTTATGAGATTCCCGAGGGCTTTTACGACATTTCACCCGGGAAAGTCGAAGAAGGGTATTTTTATTCCTATACTAATCCCGAATATGAGATGAGCCTGCAGATCTCGGAATTCCAGTTGAAAAAAAGGTCCGTGGGATTTGAAACGGAGTACTATGTGCTTCATAACATGTATCAGAATGACGCAGGTACACAGGTGACCTATGATGTTCTGGAGGATAATCATTATGTGATCTCCGGATTTACGGAGGGGCAGACAAAGGTGTTCTATGTGGAAGGAAAGAGAATGCCTGACGGAAACATGGTCCAGATCAGCAGTGAATATCCGGCATCTCCGAACAAGGCCGAATGTGACAGCTTCCTGGAGGTGGTGCAGGATACATTTGAATACCACTTCCTTCCGGATCCCGATAAGCCCACGGAAGAAGAGGGGACGACACAGGTGACGGAGGATCCCTTCCAGCAACCCACCACCGAACGTAAGATACCGATCATCGGAAGATAAACGTCAGAAGATGATCACCGGAAGATAAACGTCAGAAGATGATCACCGGAAGATAAACGTCAGAAGATGATCACCGGAAGATAATAAATTACGGGAGACTATAAAGTGAAACCATCAGATTTAAGTGAGATCAAACATTTATATGCATTGGATCCGGAACAGAGCAGCATCAGCCGTATCAGCG
>CADBOV010000070.1 GCA_902796385.1 uncultured Lachnospiraceae bacterium | reverse complement strand
TTGCAATCTGAGGCTGCGGCGGAGGAGTTGTTCTTCCCACCGGCCAGTCACCACGATTCTGCCAGAAAGTCAATTCCACATACCTTCCCGTAGTGATATCAGCATAGATCTGGATCACGGTTCCCTCGGAAATCGGAACCTTTTCCACTTTTTTACCCATGTAATAGAGACCATAGGTGCTCTGCATATCCTGGATAAACCAGGTTCCGCCCTCATTGTAGATCACGCCATGAACACGTGATATGAATGATGAAGGAATGATGATATCACAATCCTCTCTTTTACCGAATGAAATACTCGGTTTTCCCATCGCTTCAAGATTAAATACATTTGTACCATACTTGGTATCTCTTACGGTAACCTGCATAACTTTCCTCCTTATTCTTCAGCCCGCCTTCGTTATCTTTCGTCCTCTTTAGTCCCAATTGAACCTCTGACCGCAAAGCTGCACGAACATCAGGCGATAGTCACCCATGCGAAGGATATCCCGATCCTTTAACTCGACTCTGGATGTTGTAAGTTCGTCATTTACATAAAGCATTCCGCGGGAATCACCTTCCTGAACATAGAATACTTTTTTATCCGGTTCAAAGATCAGGATCGCATGCTTCTCACGGCTTACCTGATCATCCCCTTTCAGGACAATGTCATTACTGTCGCTTCTTCCGATAAAGTTCTTCCCGCCTTTAAGTTCAAAACTTCTTCCTTTACTGATTCCTGCAACGCATACCAGCCAGCCGACAACGGGAGCCTGATTCACGGATACCGAAGATCTGTATGCAACCGTAACATTTTCCTCGGAAAATGAAGCTGCACCGCCAGCCTCTTTGGAATCCTGTACCAGATTTTTCAGATCATTTGCAGCCTCTGTCGGGGACTCATTTGTACCACCGGTAAACGGAGCCGTTCCTTCTGCAAAACCCAGTCCATTATGTCTTACCGTTTTATCCATGGTTTTGGAATCATCCTGGTAGAATCCACCGTAACTCTGCGGATTCACATAGCCAGCCTGCTGATACATATTCGGGGTGCCCGCGTATGCCTGCCCATACGAATTGGCATCTCCTGCCGCCTGGGAATACGGCTGTGTCATTCCCACCATTCCTCCACTCTGACAATGCGGACAAACCGGATATTTGTCAGCATCATAAAAATGACCGTTTGCACATTTCTGCAGATTGATTGGATTACTCATAACTTCTCCTCCTCTTTTAACTCTTGGTATATTGCATTACAACGATCGAAGTATTGTCCTGAGACCGTATTCGTCGTTTTTCAACAATTTCTGTCAATCTGTGAGCTGCACGCTCCATATCAGGTTCCTCATAATAGATCAGTTCCGCGATCTCCTTTTCGGAGAGACACCTGTAAAGACCATCACTGCACAAGACTATGACATCCTGATCCAGAAGCCGGAACGCTTTTCGATTTACTTCTATCAGTTTTAATTCCTCGATTCCGATATAGCTGATCAAAGCCTCTGACTGACTCAGTTCCGAGTTGTACTTCTCCTGTGAGATCTGTCCCGCCTTCAGCATCTGATTCAGCTGCATTTTATAATTATGCTCCTCATTCATCGGAAGGATCTGTCCGTCCCTGATAATGTAGATCCGGCTGTCTCCTACGGACAACCAATACAGTTCATCCTGATTGATCATTACGGCAACCACTGTGGTTCCGCCACCAAGAGGTTTTCCTTCTTCGTTCTTCAGTTCCCTTACTGATGAGTTCATTATATCAGCCTCTTCCAAAAAGAACTGAGGTATGTCATAATTGGGCATTTTTTTGTAATAATCTTCAACCAGGATGCGAATTGCGGTCTGACTTGCCCTTTCTCCGCCGTTCATTCCGCCCATTCCGTCACAGACCACACCAAATGCACGATTCCCGTCGGACTGGCCGAAAACCGAATCCTGCTGGTTTTTTCTGGCACCGATGATGCTCGACACCCCTACATTGATCCTGTGTTCCGGAATACTTACGGGAAACTGCGGCACCATCTGAACGGTCACATCTTCCGCATTATTCATCTCCATATTCTTATCTTTCTTCTTATCACTCTTCATATCATTCTTCCCTCAATACTATCGCGGCCAGGTTACTTCCCAGCATCAGTTTTTCCCCCGGCAGGATCACAACAGGGACTTTATGCGGAAGCTTCCTCCCGCCTGCATAGGTTCCGTTACTCGAATGATCTTCTACAAAAAACAACCGCTCTTCCGAAGAATAAAATACTTCGCAATGCAGTGCACTGACATGTTCTTCTTTCATGATAAAGTTGGCTGCTGATCCGTCCCTGCCGACCTTAACCGTTTCATTTGCTTTTATTCTGAGGGACCCCAGATACTCATTATGGATATACCCGTCGATCACCGGGTTCTTCGGCATATCCGTCACCCACGGTTCCGCCTTTTCCCCCTGCTGGTCAAGTGCCGCATGGACTTCCGCAACAAACTGCTCAATCGTTTGTGTACGCTCCATCCAGCGAAGCTTCAGCGCATGATCAAATGCGTCGGACAAGGCTCTCGGGAACCCGAATTTATATAACGGCTCATATTCATTGTTATTCTGGCGTTCCGGAGCTCCCGGCGGTTTCAATCCGGTCAGTGCATGATAAAGCGTAAATGCGAGTGCATATACATCCGTCCAGGTTCCCTGTTTTCCCTTTTCGTAATACTGCTCCAGCGGCGCATAGCCGATCTTTATGATAACGGATTTCAGTTCATATTCCACCTTCGCCAGCTGCTTTGCATTTCCGAAATCAATAAGAACCGCCTTTCCCTGCCCCGTGATCATGATATTATCCGGGCTGATATCTCTGTGATACAGACCCATGGCATGAACCTGGGAGAGTCCTTTTCCGACCTGATCCAATATATCAAGCACCGGCTTCAGATTGATCCTGCCGTGCTTTTTGATCAATGTTCTCAGCGTGACGCCGTTCAGATAAGGCATTACGATGTAGACCGTATTATTCTGATAGAAGGAATCCAGTATATTTACGACCTCACGTACATTTTGCAGCGTCCGTAATGAATTCGCTTCCTGATAAAACCTTGCGATACAATGATTCATAACCCTGAGGTTTTCCTCGGACTGGGGAACAAGGCTTTCTCCGTCCAGATCCCGGATGACCGTATCCCTCGGGAAAAGCTCCTTGATCGCCACTACGTTCCCCGTAGCGGAATCCAGCGCCTTATAGGTTATTCCAAAACCACCCGAACCGATATAATCACTGATCACATATTGATTTTTCAGGATATATCCCTTCTTTAGATAGTAATTATCAGTAACCATTTTCTACCACCTTACTGTTATTCTGGTATTCCCGGCCATGATCGTATCATTCGGAATGATCCTTCTTGCATGACGGAGTTTTGTGCCGTTTACGATCGTACCGTTCGCTGTATTCATATCTGAAATGTACACGCTTTCCCCGTTCCAACGGAGCTGGAAATGCAGCTTTGAGATCATGGGATCCGACAGTCTGAGCGCACACTCATTTCCTCTTCCGATCACATAATCCAGTCCGGGTTCAAGCATCAGCATATGTACTTCCCCGTTTTCAAGTTCAAAACGGATGCAGATCTTATTCACATCATTCTGCGTCGTCATCGTATTTACCGGGTAGTCTGATGCAACTCTGTCATTCTGCGGAACGCCCGGTATCGGGGGCTGCTTAGCACCTACCCTTATTTCATACGCA
The DNA here is from genome assembly GCA_902796385.1 of uncultured Lachnospiraceae bacterium. GTDB lineage: Bacteria > Bacillota > Clostridia > Lachnospirales > Lachnospiraceae > Eubacterium_Q. The sequence goes on along the minus strand of CADBOV010000070.1, from coordinate 612 downwards.
TCGTTCATCGGATCCTGCAGTTTCTTCTTCCTTCTTCTTCGGGCAAGAAGAACGATGAGCACCGTAAATCCTACCAGCAGAACTCCTGCAATGATCATAAGGATCACGATATGCTCCCTGATCCACCCGGAAAATGATCCGTTCTCCGATGCTGGTTTCTTGTTCTCTTCCTTTTGATTATCCTTTTGATTATCCTTTTCTTTATCTCTCGATGCAGGCTCCTCCGTGCTGTTCTCAGCGGAATTCTGCTCCGTTCCTTCCGTGGCAGAGTTATCCTCCGTTGCTTCCGTGGCAGAGTTTCCCTCTGTACTGTCCGGGGAAGAATCATCCTCCGTATTCCCCGCCTCTTCCGTAGGATCTGCCCCGGATGGATTCTCGGTATGATCCGTTTCGGAGGGATTTACAAGCTCCGGATGCTCCATGCTCCATTCCTGTACCAGTACTTTTAAAGCCTCACCGTCCGTATCATTTGCAATCTGCGCCAATGCTTCTTCTGTCTCGCCCATTTTCCGGGCGAGTACCTGATAGTCAACCTCCGCATTCGACAGTTCCTGTCCCACATCGGAAGGAAGCGGATCTCCGTCCTGCAGCGTAAATTTATACAGATTCAGA
>CADBOV010000069.1 GCA_902796385.1 uncultured Lachnospiraceae bacterium | reverse complement strand
GAAGGAAATCCTTTGTATCGATCAGGCCCTTCATATACATGTCAGCCTTACCGTCATGTACCTGCTGAACTGCGGTCCGTGCAGCCTCGATCGGATCCTTCACATCGATGATCTCATAATCATCCAGATTCATGGAAAGTTCCTTTGCGATCGGAGTGATCTTGTCCAGATCACCAACAAGGATGCTGTCTGCGATTCCCTGTTCCTTAGCGGCCTTCACTGCCATAAGTACTTCATCATCCTGTGCAACTGCTACGGATACCTTCTTCTTCGGGCACTGCTTTACCATAGCCAGAAGATCTTCAAAACTCTTGCTCATTTTCTTCTTGTCCTTTCTTATCACTGGTCCTTTTTGAACCCATAGTTACTTTTATTTTAGCATTTCTCAAATCCTTATGCAAGCGGTTATCCGATCGTGTTTTCCCCCTTTCCGGGAGTCCGCCCCCGAAAAAACGGAGCCGGACGAGGTACACGGTTTCATACCCCATCCGGCTCTGCTCTACTGTTTCACTTTTATTTCGTTTCTGTTTTCTTTTCTCTCTCTTTTATATTTTTCTGCTCGATCAACGCCTCCGCAACTGCGCCGGTAACGGCAAGACCTACCGCCACCACGGAAAGGAACTTCTCCGGACGCGCCTTCTTAAGCGCTTTCTCATAAAGGACTCTCTGCTTTTTCGCGGAACGCGACTCCTTCTTCTGCTTCGGCAGTTTCGCCGGCTTCGGCTTCTTTAATCCCTTTACCTTCTTTGCTCTGGTCACTGTATTCTTCTCCATTTTCCCCATCCTTTCTTACTCTTCGATTTCTGAAACAACCTGCCTTAAGCATGTCAGAAGAAATAGCTGAGCGCTGCGATTCCCGCGATCAGCACGATCATCGGTATCGTTCCCCAAAAGAGTTCCTTCTTTCCTTTGGCATTCACCCTGTCATTTCCAAGGAACCGGTGATATCCGTCCTTTTCCATCAGGTCAACCTCTTCGCCCTCTTCGTAAATGCACATCATTCCGATCTTTGCGTAAACGGTCTGTCCGTTTTCCGCATCAATGGTAAGCTCCGTATATGATTTACGGCTGGCACCCACATTGTCCTGTTTCTTTTCAATACTCCGGATGGTTCCCTTTGTTTTATTCCATCCCTTGAGTAGTTTTTTCTTTTTATGCTGGCTGCCGGCAGTGCACAGATAAAGCTCCACCAGAAGCGCTATGATCATTACGATCGCCGCTATATGCTTCATACTTCCGTATCCTTTGTTTTGTTCCTATGTTCAGTCCGCCGGACGCTGGTAGAAATTACCGGTTACCCGCTCGGTCTTCATTACATTTACAAATGCATTCTCATCTGCTTTCTTCACCACCGCGATCACCCGGTTGGCCTCCGCGCCGGACACAACGGAATAAACCACATATCTTTCGCAGTGTTCATAGGCGCCCTCTCCTTCCAGGATCGTAGCCCCGTGATTACTGAGCTTTGCTATGGCACTGCAGACCTCCCGCGGTTTATTCGTAACGATAAAGAGCGTCGCCTTCTGATATTTCCGGTAAATCGTACGCACCGCAACGGTCGACGCAAACTGGAAAATGATGGAATAAAGTGCCTTGTCCCATCCGAAGAGGATTCCTGCCACCGCAAGGATACATGCATTGATGCCCAGGGTGATATTAAAGGAATCCACGCCCCGTCGTTCCGACAGGAAGATGGACAGGAAATCCGTTCCGCCGCTGGTACAGTCCATGATAAGGCAGAGACTGATGGCTCCGCCGCCGATCAGTCCGCCGAATACGCTGATCAGAAGCGTATCCCGGGTGATCACGTAGGCCGGCAGAAGGTCCGTCAGCACACTGGTAAGCACGATGACCCAGCAGGAAAGAAGGGTAAACTTTTTTCCGATGAACCGGAACCCGATGTAGACCGGAACCGCATTGACCAGAAGGTTGATCAGTGTATACGGAAGGCTGATATTCAGGAACTTCCGGAAAATCTCCTGGATCAGAAGCGTAAGTCCGCTGGCACCGCCGGGGAGAAGTCCTCCGGTGTGCACAAAGGTATTGATGTTCATGGCCATAACAAGAGAAGCGAAGGAAACCACCAGGATCCGTACTACAATGTTTCCCATCAACCCCCTCTTCTTTTTTCCGTTTTCTTTTTCCTTCTCTGTTGTTCTCTCTTCTGTTTTCCCTTTTGCTTCCCCGTTTTCCATAGACGCCCCTCCTGTATGTATGGGCTGCCCGGTCCGAAACGGAACCCGGTCTATGACTCTGTTTTTCTCCCGTTGGAGTCCAGCAGGCGGTTGAAGCCCCGCCATCCGGCCGTGTCTTCATTTGCCTGAAGCAGTTCCGTAAATGTTTCCACCTTTGCATCCAGATCATCCACAAAGGAAAGCACCAGTGCCTCGATGATGGCCGGTTTCTTCGGCGAACCGTATTCGTACTCCCCATGATGTGAAAGGATGCAGTGCAGAAGCTCATCTCTTAATTTCTTCGGGAATCCCTGGATCTTGTCACATTCTCCACCGATCCACATGGCTCCGATCACAATGTGTCCCAGAAGCTGACCCTCATCCGTGTAATCATTTTCCGGAAAATCCGAGATCTCCTTCAGCTTCCCGATATCGTGCAGCAGTGCGGCCGTGATGAGAAGATCCTTCTTCAGGATCGGATACTGCTTTGCCAGGAACTCACAGTTCTTCGCAACGAACAGGCTGTGATGCAGCAGTCCTCCAATGAATCCGTGATGTACGGACTTGGCTGCACTATGCTTCTTAAACTCTTTTACGATTTCCTCATTTTCAACAAAAAATGCGGACAGCAGGTCATGCAGATACGGATTCTCAACATCCGCAACCAGCTTCAGCAGCGAGTCAAACATGTCCTCGGTTTTATACGGGGAGCAGGGCATATATTCCGAAACCTCATACTCACCTTCCCTGGCCCTGCGGATTCTGGAAACATTCAGCTGGTTCTGGTTATTGAAAACCGTTACCTGCGCATCCACATAAATGTATTCCAGCGCCTCAAAATGATCGATCCCGCCGGACAGGTTCCACACCTTTGCGTCGATGGTTCCCGTTTTATCCTGCAGCACCAGACTGTAATAGGTCTTGTCTGTCTTTGTCTTTGCTACAACCTTTGATTTGCAAAAATAGATCTCTGAGATATTTTCGCCTTCATGTAATTCTTTGATGTATCTCAATCCATATCCTCTCTTTCCGGCATTTTCATTTATAACAGCCGCGCAGCGACCCACGGGTTCGTGCCCGGTCAGTGATTTCTTGCCGAGCTGGCCTTACTGAGGGTGAATACAAATTCCGTTCCCTCATCCACCTTACTGGTTACCGTGATCACCTCATGATGTGCCTTGATGATCTCCTTGGTGATGGCCAGACCGAGACCGGTACCGGTCTTATCCTTTCCTCTGGATGCATCCCCTTTATAGAACCGGATGAAGACCTTCTTCTGCATCTCTTCATCCATTCCCATTCCTTCGTCCTTTACGGAAATGTGGAGCTTGTCATCCTTCTCCTTATCCGTAACGGTCACATAGATCCGCTTGCCCCTAGGGGTAAACTTAAGCGCGTTATCGATCAGGTTGTAAATAACCTGCTGGATCTTCGTCTTATCCGCCATAACCGTCGTGTCTTCGGCGTGATTGTTCAGGTAGATCGCAACTCCCTTGTCGATACATTTGATCTCAAATGTATTCAGGGTCGCATTGATCACCTCGATGATATCGAATTCCTTGAGTTTCAGATACGGTCCGTAGCTTTCCAGATGATTCAGATCCAGAAGGCCCTGGGTCAGCTTCATCAGACGCTGGGTCTCGTTCAGCACGATATCCAGATATCTTTCCTGCTTCTCCGGCGGGATCGTACCGTCCTTCATGGCCTCGATATATCCCTTGATGGAGGTCAGCGGGGAACGGAAATCGTGGGAAATGTTCGACACAAAGTCTCTCCGGTATTCCTCCAGCTTCGACAGCTCCGCAGCCATGTATTCCATGGACTCCGCCAGCTGTCCGATCTCGTCCGCAGAGTGGATCCCCGTCTGTACATCCAGATTTCCCTTGGAGTATTCATTTGCCACCACGGAAAGCTTTTTAACCGGGGTCAGGACCTTCCTGGAAACGACGGCCAGGAAGACAAACGCGATAACGATGATGACCAGACACGGGATCAGCACGATACTGTAAATGTTCCGCAGCAGCTCGTTGATCTGGGAAACCGTTGCATGAAGGATGAGTGCGCCCTTGGGCTCCGAGTCCAGCACCCGCTGATTCTCGTCCATATGCTCCAGATGCACCGGTACATTTACGGAGATCATATCGTTCTTATACAGCCCGTAAAAGTTTCCCGTCTGGGAAGCCATTGAATCAATCTGATATTCCGGATCCAGCTGGTAGATGTTGTATGGGATGTCCCCTGTCATCTGACCCCGCTCCGTATCCTTGCCGGTACTTTCCATGTGGGATGTGGCCACAACCCTTCCGTATTCATCCACATACCAGACATCCGCTTCCAGCGCCGAGGAGTAGTACCGGAACAGGGATTCCAGACCCGGCTTGTCATAACGCCCGGACAGATATCCCATAACCGTCTGGGACGCGATCAGCGCCGCCTCGTTGGAAAGGGTCTCTCTCTTCTCGGAAACCAGGGACCGGCGTGTCATAAACGACGTAAAAACAATCAGCACCCCAAAGGACACGATCAGTATTGCAAGGAATGTTATATAGATTCGGTCCAAAATGGAATGCTGCATAGATTATCTCACCTCAAACTTATATCCTACTCTCCACACGGTTGCGATCGACCAGGAGAAATTTCCCTCCAGCTTTTCACGCAGCCGCTTGATATGTACATCAACCGTACGGGTATCCCCCATGAAGTCATAGCCCCACAGCTGATTCAGAAGCTGTTCTCTCGTAAACACCTGATTGGGCTGACTTGCAAGGAAATACAGAAGCTCCAGTTCCTTCGGCGGCATATCGATATTCTTTCCGCAGAAGGTTACGGTATAATTGGAAATGTTGACGATCAGCTGATCGTATTCCACATATTCGCCCTTCCGTTCCGCCTTCTCCTGGGGAGTAGTCTCCTCCGAGCGCTTGGTTCTGCGGAGCACCGCCCGTACCCGGGCAACCATTTCATTGGAATCAAACGGCTTGATGATGTAGTCATCCGCTCCCATCTTCAGACCCAGCACCTTATCAAATACTTCTCCCTTTGCGGAAAGCATGATGATCGGTACCTCACGGGTCTTCCGGATCTGCTGACATACTTCATAACCGTCCATTCCGGGAAGCATAAGATCCAGCAGGATCAGATCCGGATTGTATTGTTCGATCACCTGAAGCGCTGTCTCTCCGTCTCCCGCGATCTCTGTTTCAAAACATTCTTTATTCAGGTAGAGTGAAATGAGCTCAGCGATGTTCTCATCATCATCTACGATCAGTATTCTCGGTCTTTCCATTCCTTCACCTTTTCCTTTTTGTGCAGATTAAACCACTATCCTTTAGTTTATCATAAATCCTCGGATTTTCCAACTTTTTCACAGTAGTTGTTAACCGTCACAGGCTGACTACCGTAACACCGGCGTCGCCTTCTCCGAATTCGCCAAGCCGGTAGTCCTTTACGAAACGGAGAGTGCGTAAATGTTCATGGATTCCCTTCCGGAGTGCGCCGGTACCTTTACCGTGTACGATCCGGACTGTGACTGCATGTGCAAGAAGTGCATCGTCCAGGAACTTATCCAGCTCCATGATCGCTTCATCCACTGTTTTTCCGAGCAGATTCAGTTCCGGTTTGAAGGTATATCCCTTGTGGATGTTTCCTTCCCGAGCCGCACGGACTGTCGGGGCTTTCACCTTCTCCTCTTCAAGGATCAGAAGGTCCGAAGCTGGAAAACGGGAGGTCAGGATTCCCATTTCCACCGTGAAAAGTCCCTTGGAATCTGCAAGGGCTATGATATGTCCTTCCGTATCCAGACTGAGAACCCGTACCAGATCCCCGATCTTGAAATCACTGCTCTTCTGACCGGAAACGGCCTTCTTCTTTTCTTTCTTATCCTCCAGCGTTCCTTTCTTATTCCGGAGGGCGGTACGTCTTTCCTCCATCCGCCTTGCGTCAGCGGCTGCCGGATTTCTCGCCCATTTCTGATAATCCCGGATGGCAGCATCGGCAGTTTCCTTTGCATCCTCCAGAATCTCCCTGGCTTCCTCCCGTGCTTTCGCCAGAATTTCTTCTTTCTTCTCCGTCAGCTGGGATTCCCGGTCGGAAAGCCGTTTTCTCAGGGCTTCCGCTTCCTTCCGGTAATGTTCCAGTTCTGCCTGATCCTTCTCCATCTTCCTTCTGGTTTCGGTCAGGTCCGTCAGGATCTGATCCATGCTGATGGAATCTTCATCCAGCTGTTCTCTTGCCGCATCTATGATATGCTCCGGGAGCCCCAGCCTGCGCGAAATGGCAAAGGCATTGGAATTCCCCGGCACACCGATCATCAGACGGAAGGTGGGGCGCAGGGATGCCACATCAAACTCGCAGGATGCATTTTCCACCCCGTCGGTGGAAAGGGCATAGGTCTTCAGCTCCGTATAATGGGTGGTGGCCATCACTCTCGCACCGCGCGCCTTCAGTTCCGACAAAATGGAGATTGCCAGTGCGGCGCCCTCCACCGGATCGGTTCCTCCGCCCGGCTCATCAAACAGACAGAGGCATCCCTCCTCTGCATGACGGATGATATATACTATATTACTCATATGGGATGAAAATGTGGACAGGCTCTGTTCAATGCTCTGCTCATCCCCGATATCCGCATAGACATCCCGGCATACGCTGAGCCTGGAACCATAGTCCGCCGGAATATGAAGTCCGGCCTGTCCCATCAGCGTCAGTAGTCCCAGTGTTTTCAGGGAAACGGTCTTACCACCGGTATTCGGACCCGTAATGATCAGGACCGTATACTCCTCGCCCAGCTTTATGTCAACCGGAACCGCAGTGGACCTCTCCAGCAGCGGATGTACCGCCCGTTTCAGTTCGATCACGCCCTCCGTGTTGAATACCGGTTCCGAGGCATTGATCGCCTTCGCAAATTTTGCTTTTGCAAAGATAAAATCCAGGTCCGTCAGAAGCGTCAGATCCATACTGAGCTCTTCCCTTACACTTGCTGCCATCTTCGACAGTTCCGCAAGAATGGCTTCGATCTCCAGATGCTCCTCCGCCTCCAGCTCCTTGATCCGGTTATTCAGATTCACGATCTCCATGGGCTCGATAAATACCGTGCTTCCCGTCTGCGACTGATCATGGATCATTCCCGGAAATCTGCTGCGGTATTCCGACTTTACGGGGATACAGTATCTTCCGCCGCGCATGGTGATCAGCGCATCCTGAAGCGTCCCCCGGTCACTTTCTCTTTTAACGATCTTCTCCAGCTGCTGATGAAGCTGGCTTCCGGAACTTAGGATCTCCTTCCGGATCCGCTTCAGGTTCCCGGAAGCATCATCCGCCATGTCTTCTTCCGAAAGGATGCATCTCCGGATCTCCGAGGACACATCCCGCACCGGGAGCAGACTTGCAAACCGGTCCGTCAGGCTGTCCGGATCCGGCAGTTCTCTTCTCTTCCCGTATTCCTGTACCTGGTCAGCCGTTTCCAGAAGGGATGCCACATCCAGCAGCTCCGCCTGGCTCAGGGGTGATCCCACCTCCAGCAGACGAAGCACACCTGCCAGCTCCCGTACGCCGGAGAAACCTACATTTCCGTATTCCTCCATCCGCCTTACGGCGTCCCGGGTTTCCGTCTGCAGCTGAACGATCTCCATCTGTTCGTTTTTCGGAAGCAGTCTGCGGCAGCGCTTCTTCGCCCCCTGCGAAACCGCATGATCCGACAGCATTTCCAGGATCTTATCAAATTCAAGTACTCGTAATGTTCGTTTATTCAAGTTTCTTCACCCTTTCTTACCAGGTATTCTTCAGGACCTCACCCTTACGGTAGACGGTCCCCTTCACCTCTTCCCGGATCGGAGTCAGCTGGTTCTGCTTCACCATGTAGGCCAGATTCTGCCGTATATCTCTTGGCATCCGTTCTCTATATCGTGGGCGTTACAACCCGGAACGCCCCTCTGTTCCCACTCATTTCTCCCACGACAACCGGTGCAGTTCCCCTTCGCTCTCCAGTCCCGGGAAGTCCAGCTGTCGCAGGGCCTCGTAAAGGACGATGGATACGGAATTCGACAGATTCAGCGACCGTTCCTCCGGAAGCATGGGGATACGGACGCACTCCTCCGGATGTTCGATCAGGATCTCCTCCGGGATGCCGGCGCTTTCCTTGCCGAACATGATATAGCAGTCCTCCGTATACTTCACATCACTGTAGCGGTGCTTCGCCTTGGTGGTGGCATAGAAGATCTTCGCTCCCGGATTCCTTGTCATGAAGTCCGTATAGTCCATATAGCGCGTAACGTCGAGCCGGTCCCAGTAATCCAGGCCGGCTCTTCGTATCATTTTCTCATTTAAATGAAATCCCAGCGGTTCGATCAGGTGCAGGCGTGCCCCCGTGATCACACAGGTCCTGCCGATGTTACCTGTATTCGCCGGCATTTCAGGTTCGTACAGTACGATGTTTAACATTCGTTTCTACGCCTCACGTCTTTTACGGATAAACCGCTCCATCCGGTCCATTGCCTCGCGCAGCTGGTCGATGGAGTATGCATAAGAGATACGGATAAAGCCCTCACCGCAGTCTCCGAAGGCTGAGCCGGGAACCACTGCCAGCTCCTCTTCCTTCAGAAGGGTGGTTGCAAATGTATCACTGCTCATCCCCAGTTCCCGGATCGACGGGAACATATAGAATGCACCCTTCGGTTCGAAGCAGGAAAGCCCGATCTCTTCAAAACGCTTCAGCAGGAAACGTCTCCGCTTGTCGTAGGATTCCCGCATATTTGCAATATCCTTGTCCCCGTTCTTAATTGCCTCCAGCGCGGCATACTGACTGGTGGTCGGTGCGCACATGATGCAGAACTGGTGGATCTTCGTCATTTCCTTTGTGATCTCTCCCGGTGCCAGTACATAACCCATTCTCCAGCCGGTCATGGCATAGGCCTTGGAGAATCCGTTGACAACGATGGTTCTTTCATCCATTCCCGGAAGTGATGCGATGGAGGCATGGGGTTCATCCCCATAGGTCAGTTCCGAATAGATCTCATCCGAGATCACATACAGATCATGGCGGATCGCAAGCTCTGCGATGGGCTTTAATTCCTCAGCGGTCATGATCGCCCCTGTGGGATTGTTCGGGAAAGACAGGATCAGCGCCTTGGTCTTCGGCGTGATGGCTGCTTCCAGTTCCTCAGCGGTCAGCTTGAACTGGTTCTCGTTTTTCAGGGAGATCGTTACCGGAACACCCCCTGCAAGAGATACACAGGGCACATAGCATACGAAGCTGGGTTCCGGAATGATCACTTCATCTCCGGGGGATACCAGCGCACGAATGGCCACATCGATTCCTTCACTGCCGCCCACCGTGATCAGGGCTTCCTTTGCCGGATCCCGCTGGATCCCGTACTTTGCGGCATACCATTTGCAGATCTCCTGTCTCAGCTCCATGAGACCTGAGTTGGATGTGTAAAATGTCTTTCCTTTTTCCAGTGCGTAGATTCCTTCATCGGAAATGTGCCAGGGTGTATCAAAATCCGGCTCACCTACGCCCAGGGAGATGGCATCCGGCATCTCACTGACGATATCAAAGAACTTCCGGATTCCGGAAGGCTTCATATTTGTTACTACCTGATTCAGCGG
>CADBOV010000068.1 GCA_902796385.1 uncultured Lachnospiraceae bacterium | reverse complement strand
GCAGGTTCAGGGCTATATACCTCAGCCACCCCAGCCTTCACAGCCGCAGCAACCGACCGATCCGGCGCAGGTTCAGGGCTATATACCTCAGCCGTCGCAGCCTTCGCAGCCGCAGCAACCGACCGATCCGGCACAGGTTCAAGGCTATATACCCCAGCCTACCCAGCCGCCACAGGGTCAGATGATCCCGCAGTCGGAACTTCCGACCACGAGAGTTACGGTCGGAGACTATACCGGTTCACTGACCTCGGAAACACCGACACGAAAGTTCGCTGAGGATGGAACACAGACGAAGAAGGAGAGAAAACAGGAAGAAAAAGAACAGAAGAAACTCGACAAAGAGAATAAGAAAAAATACCGCGTAAAGAAGAGTAAGAAGAAGCTTGCACTGAAGATCAGCATCGCAGCAGTTTTCCTGATCGGAGTGGGGATCGGTGCGTTCTTCGGAATCCGGTATCTGATCAATAAATCCAATGACAAATACGAAGTAAGATTCGATAAACCCGACAGGCAGAATATCGTTGTTGTGGAAGGGGAAAGACCCTACGTCAAATCAGAGCTGATCATTCAGGGAAAAGAGAACTGTACAAAGAAAAAGGTACAGAAACTGATCGAAGAAAAGAAGGCAGAGATCGTCGGAATTATTTCGCCGGTTAAATATTATCAGATCCGGTTCAAGGAGAACATGGAGAAGAGCGCGCTTGAACAGATCAGGGATGAATGGAGCAAGAGTGAGATCGTTGCAGAAGTAGATTTACACTATGCATATCTGACAGAAGGCGGATTCTCCGACTTTAAGAAGGATGTATGGTGGAATGATAATGACGGCGAAATGCCGGAAGGCTTTGAGGAGCAGTGGGATATCTTCAATCCGAAGGGAAATAACTGGGCAGTAGAATCTGTCTGGGCACCGGCGGTTTGGAATCCTTCTGAATTTGATCTCTCCGCATACGGAACCATAAAGGACGTTGAGTATAAGCAGGTGAAAGTGGGCTTGCTGGATACTACATTTGACAGGAAGCATAAGGATTTGACGAACCGGTTCAAGGATACGGCTCAGTCGGCAGATGAGGATGACAAGGAGAAAGAAGACGACGACAGCACGGAGGCGTCCACGGAAAGCAAACCCGAGCGGGATGTTGCTTCGGAATATGCCCCGTATGCCGGAAAGTACAATGACAAAAATCTGACCGATACGGAAAAGGCAGAAGAGAAGCGCCTGTCCCATGGAACGCATGTGGCAGGAATCATCGGTGCAAATATGGGTGATAACTTCGGTATTGCAGGCGTTGCCCAGAATTCCGAATTGTATGCCTATGATCTGACCGGAGATTATGAGTATTCCTTCACATTTGAATGGGAAGCGGAACTTGCAAAGGCATTTCATGATGATGTAAAGCTGATCAATGTCAGCATGCATCTTGACCTGTCCGATACGGGCGATGCAAAAGCAAATATGGCAAAGATAAATGCTGAGCTGGCGGCTTTCCTGAAGCATTATCGGGAGGATGAAGATGATAAGCATGACTTCCTTCTGGTAAAGTCGGCAGGAGATTCTGATACTCCGAAGGATGACCTGAGCGATGAGTTTCTCTGCGGGATCACGGATCAGGAACTGAAGGACCGCATCCTTGTGGTTGGCGGTGCAAAGCCGAACTATGATGAGTATGAAGTCCTGGTCAAGGATAAGGAGTATGTAAAAAAGAAGACAACGAACTACGGCGACCGGATCGACATTTATGCACCTGCGGTAAATGTACTTTCCGACATCCCGGGGGATCGGGTTGAAATGCGTGACGGAACCAGCGCTGCTACGGCGTTTGTTACCAGCGGATGTGCGCTTGTCATGGGTGCGGCACCGGATCTTTCCATGCCGGAAGTAAAGAAGATCGTATGTAATAACTATCTGTATACGGTCGACGGCACAGGAAAAGGATATTTAAATGTATTCCTTGCAACCGAGGAAGCGAAGGTGCGTGCCGAGTCATCGGATGGAGAGGAATCGAAGGAGATCGAAGGTGGAAGCGACACGGATACCGGTGTCAGCGCTAAGATCGGTGAAAAGCTGGATGGTCTTCGGAAGGAAGCAGAAGAGCAGAAGAAGGCGGATAAGGGAATTCTGAAACTGCAGCTGAGCAGTGCATTTATGAAGGAAGTACCGAAATTTGAATCCATTAAGGTAGTGGCAAAGAACGGTACGGAAGTCAAAAAACTGAAATTCAACAAGAAGGGCGCGGTGTCCTTTGCGGCTACACCCGGCGAATGGAAAGTGGAGCTTAGCTATAACGGATACGAGAAGGAGTCGCTGAGTCTCACGATTCAGGAAGGGAAAACGGAAACTGCGAAGAATGTTGCACTTAAGAAAATCGCAGGGTTTGCTGAACTGAAGTTGGCATCAGGTTTTGTGAGTGACCTTGATGATCCGGGCAAGGTTACCGTTAAGGCGACAGCAAAGGGAAAGAAAGCAGTTACGGAATCCTTTAAGGCGGATGGTACGCTTAAACTGGAACTGGTTCCGGGAAGCTGGACGATCGAAGTTTCATGCGATGAATATCTTCCGGAAAACTATACGCTGGATATTAAGTCCCGTAAGACGGTTAAGCAGGAAGATATTGAACTGAAAAAGCCATTTAGCTATGGAAAGCTTATCAGTTATATTGGTTATGGAGGAATTAGTACAGTAACATTATCATATCCGGATAGAAGGATATATTCCGGTGATGCTTACGGTACGGATGTACTGACGTTGGATTCAGATGGAAATATCAGCGGAACGATAACAACCAATGATGGAAAAACCATCAGTTATACCGGTAAGTTTTCTCCTTTAAAAACAATTAAAGACGTTCACAGATCGAAGCCTACCACGAACCCAATGGACTCAGGTGAGATACATGAGGCATCCTATAGTGTTGTACTGGATGATATATCAACAGATGAACATCCGGTATTAAAGAAGGGTACATCGTATATATTCAATTTCCAAGAGGTTACCGGTTATGGTGGAAACATGGTATTGTCGATACAAGATGGAGATGGAAATGAAACAGGCTATGGATTTGCGGAGGGACCCGGTTTTTAGTACATCAGATATGCATTTTCAAAGGACAGATTTACCTTGTGAAACCGGAAGGAAGTATGGTATCCTTAAGGGAACACGGAGATTGTCCCCAGATCGGCAGAACCGGGATTAGAGAAAGGGAGTTTTGTTATGGAAGAGAAGATCACAGGACTTGTACATCAGACAGAAAGCTTTGGCGCGGTAGACGGACCGGGCATCCGCTTCATCGTATTTTTGCAGGGATGCCGGTATCGATGCAGATACTGCCATAATCCGGAGACCTGGGCAATGACCGGGGGAGAGGAAAGAACGCCGGAAGATGTTTTGGAGCAGGCGCTCCGGTATAAGGCGTACTGGCGCCAGAACGGAGGAATCACGGTCAGCGGCGGCGAAGCGCTTCTGCAGATCGAGTTTGTGACCCGGCTCTTTGAACTGGCAAAGGAAAAAGGGGTAAATACCTGTCTGGATACCTCCGGCGGACCATTTACATTTGAAGAACCCTTCTTTTCTAAGTTCGAGAAGATGGCAGCGGTTACGGATTTATTCCTTCTTGATATCAAGCACATTGATGAGGAGAAGCACAAGAGTCTGACAGGATTTACAAATCAGAATGTTCTTGAGATGGCGAAATATCTGTCTGACCATGACAAGCATATGTGGATCCGTCACGTGCTTGTGCCCGGAATCACCACGGATGAAGCGGATCTGCAGCGGTTGGCTGACTTTATCGGTACGCTGAAAACCGTTGACCGGACGGAGATTCTGCCGTATCATAGCCTGGGTGTCCCGAAATATGAAAAAATGGGGATCAAGTACACGCTGGACGGCGTGACCGCACCTTCGGATGAGCAGATCAACCGTGCGAAGGAGATTCTCGGGATCACTAAGTAGTTTATCTCAGTGGGAGAAGACCCTCACCTCTTGGGTGGCGGGTAATATGAGACTTGAGTTGACGGAGGCAGCACGTAATGGGTTTGCTGGTATTATTCGGGATTCTGTGGTACGTTTTCTGGGGAAAAAATAACCCGAATGCATCACGTACCGTGAATTCAAAACAGAAAAAATCAAATGTTGGCGGAATCATAGCCCTGATCGTGGTGGTGTCTATCTTATGGAAGTCAAGTGCAGGAATCATAACAGTTCTTTTGGCGCTGGGACTTCCGGTAATGATCATAGGAAAGGTTCTTTCCCTGATCAAGACTAATACGCAACGTGAAAACAGTCAGGAGTATCAGAATATTCCGGAGAATTTCAAACTGACACAAACTGTTTCGAAGCGAAATAAATTTGTAAAGAAATTCAATATCGAATACGAGCTGAATCTGACAGAGGAACAGATCGAACGGATCGTGGATGCTTCCTACATTTCCTATAGCTGGGAACGTGAGGTTTATGATATGTCGAAGGAGTACAATCATCCGGCAGAATGGTACCGTTCGGACACCATGTGGCTTCGCGCATATCTGAAGGCATTTCCGATGATGAATATCACTTCTGATTTTGAAATGCAGCGCCGCGTGGTAGAGGATGCGTTCCGGCAGATTTTCAACGAAGTTCCTCCGGGAGATTTCCTGACCATTGACAGCGCCATTGAGGAAACAAATAAACGTTTCTTTACCCTGTTTGATGAAGCAACCTACATGATCGCATTCCGGTATATGCAGACAAAGGGAATGAAACTGGATTTCCCGAACGTACTTCATACGAACATAATGTCTGAGGCAGAACGTCTGGCAGATGAATATGACCAGCGCGAAGCGGATGCAAGAAATGGTTCGGCGGGGGCAAACGGAATGTACGGACCGGATGGCTCAGCGGGGGCAAATGGAATGTACGGACCGGATGGCTCAGCTGGCTCAAATGAAAACCGGCCTGACGATGGACGTCGGCCGGGATACTAAGCAATTATTAATTTAGATGATTCAGGTTCCGGGCAGGGATCAGGAGAAAAGAGAAATCCTGCGGATGTGCCTTTCATCTTCGGAAAACGGAGTGTCCAGGAAGGTATCAACGATCATCAGTGCCGGACCGGGGCCGATAACGCGGGCGCCCATGCAGAGCACATTTGCGTTGTTATGCTCCTTCGTCGCTTTGGCGGAGAAGACATCGTGGCAGAGAGCGGCGCGAATGCCGGGCTCTTTATTTGCAGCCATGGACATGCCGATACCGGTTCCGCAGATCAGGATTCCAAGATCAACCTCACCGGAACGAACCAGTTCGGTAACTTTCTTAGCATAAACAGGATAATCACAGGATGTGGAATCGGGACAGCCGACATCGGTTGTTTCGATTCCTCTTTCTTTCAGATGCTTCAGGATTTCCTGCTTCAGTTCAAATCCTCCATGATCACAGCCAATGGCAAGCTTCATTTCTTTACCTCCTGCAGCGGAGAGTCCCCGACATTTCCTGTGTCCGGAGGGTTCTCCCGGTGTATTTTCCTAATATAATATGATGCGGGTCAAATGCGCCTGACCCTGTCATCGTAAGATCGTTGTAAGTCGTTGCAATAAGGAACTTGATTATAGCATGAATCCCCCGGATTATCAACCGCGCGACCGTGGATCATGGTTATTCGAACCGTAAGACCATGGAAGCGGAATCCGGAGATGATGCGGTGGATCAGGTTTACACGGCGAGGATCCGGTGTCCCGCAGCCTTTACCAGGCGGTTCATAATAGCAGAACCCAGTGCATCCCGCCGGAAGCTCTCGCTGTAGATCACGGTACAGGCCTCCTCATCGCAGGTCCGGAGCGCTCCGTATAAATGTGCCGCTATGGTTTGCCCGTCATCGGTATCTCCAAGGGAGATCAGATGAAAATGGGGGTAGGCGGACAGCTCCGAGTATACCTCGGCGGTGTCTCCTGCTGTGAGAACGGCGGTTTCCCGGCCTTCCTCCAGCGCTTTCTTTGCAAGCTCGAAGATCCGTCCGGTAACGGCCGGTGTGACCTGCTCCGGATGGTTCCGGTCCGTTACAATGGACAGGGTTCCCTTCGGGGCATAGTGTGTATAGCGCATTCCCGGGGCTTTCGGATGCTGCATTTCAAGGTCCGGGGCAGGACCCTCGGAGAAGGAACTGTCAGTCTCCTGTGACATGGTATCCCCTGTCACAGAATTTACCTTGTCAGCTCCGTTATCTCTGTCGCTGCCATCCCCGTCAGCTCCGCTATCCCCGGTCGATTCCTCATCCAGGTGGATCAGGGAGGGATCCAGCAGTACATTTCCGATGACAGCCTGTAACATTTCACGGGTAATGAAGCCCGGGCGGAGGATCATGGGAGTGTCACCGGTCAGATCCACGATGGTGGATTCGATTCCGATCCCCACAGGACCGCCATCCAGGATCATCTCGATCCTTCCGTCCAGATCCTCTTCCACATGGCGTGCCGTTGTGGGAGAAGGGCGGCCGGACCGGTTTGCGCTGGGCGCAGCCACGTAAATGCCGGACTTCCGGATCATTTCCATGGCCGCCGGATGCGAGGGCATACGGATGGCAACGGTGGAAAGACCGCCGGTGGTTTCGTCCGGAACGATATTTTTCTTTCTTAATATAATGGTAAGCGGGCCGGGCCAGAAGGCTTCCATCAGCATGATGGCGGTTTCCGGTACTTCCGCGGCCAGTTCCCAAACGTCGCTTTTCTCAGCAATGTGGACGATCAGCGGGTTGTCAGAGGGACGGCCTTTGGCAGCATAGATCCGCATGGAGGCAGAAGGGTCCAGTGCATTTCCGCCGAGTCCGTAAACGGTTTCGGTCGGAAAAGCCACAAGTCCGCCCTGTTGAAGGATCTCTGCGGCCTCCTCGATGGCTCCGGGAGTTTCGCTGTTTTTCAGAATTGTTTTCATTAAAGTGCTCATATTCGGTTGTTTCCTGCCGGTTTCTGTCAGTTTTGTTTGAATTTCTCTTTTTTCCTATTATAAATGTATAGCACGTTCCGGACCCTCTGACAAGGCTTGAACCTAAAATTGTGTAATATATATGAAATCAGTTAAAACCGTTGACAATTCATTTCAAATTGAATACTATGAAATTGACAATGCCAGTATTTATAAGGGTTTCTGCGTGGTTTGGGAAAAAATTATGAGAAAGGTGTTGACATCTAAGTGGCTACTTGTTATAATCGACGTGTAACAAAATTGTAACAAATGAAACAATTCAGTTAAAAAATACTTAATATATACCACAAGATATAGGAATTATGTAAATCAAGGAGGCAAATCATGTACAAGCGGTCTAAGAAAATTCTGGCAACAGGACTTACGACAGCACTTTTACTTACTTCAATCGTTATTCCGACCACTGCAGCTGAGGATTTCAGTTCATTCAGTATCTCAGCTCAGGTTGAGGATTATATAGTTGATTCCAAATCAGCTGATCCGGTTGCTGAGCTGGTTGGTACAGATACAACCAAGGACGCAGCAGCAGAGAAGGCAGCTGCAAAGAAGAAAGCAGCAGCTAAGAAGAAAGCGGCAGCCAAGAAGGCTGAGGCAGCTGAGGAAGAGACTGAGGAAACAAAGGAGAAGTATCCGCAGTTCAAGGACCGTGTCATCGTTACAGTTGATGATGGCGTATTAAATATCCGCGCAGAGGCAAATTCAGATGCTGAGATTGTTGGAACCATTGCTCGTTCCGGTATCGCTCTTGTAGAAGAGAAGGGTGACGGATGGACAAAGATCGGTTCCGGTAACTGTGAAGGTTATGTAAGCAACGAGTTCATCGCATTCGGTGATGACGCAGGTGAGTGGGCAGAAGAGAACGGTATCGCTAAGTACATCAAGGTACAGGATTCCGGACTTCGTGTTCGTAAGGAAGCTTCTACAGACAGTGATATTCTTTCAGCAGTATATGAGAATGAAACATATACAGTTCTCAGCCAGGATGAAGACTGGGTTGAGATCGAAATGTATGACGGAACCACAGGCTATGTAAATGATGATTACGTAGAGGTTCGTTTCGAGACACCGCGTGCCCGCACGATGGAAGAGATCGAAGAAGAGCGCAGACAGGAAGAAGAGGATGCGCGTCTTGAGCAGGAAAGACTTGAAGAAGAAGCAAGATTAGCAGCTGAAGCTGAAGAGCAGGCTGATGAAGAAGACGATGACGACGAAGAGAAGAGTGCAGGCGAGCGTTCAGCAGAGCGTATCGAGCGCACAAAGGAAATCCAGGAAGAGAACAATCGGACAACAACTGTTACAGTAACAACAGAAGAGACACAGTCCGGTAGTGATAATTCCGATTCCGATTCTGATGACAGCGCTGAGCCTTCAGCAGATGTAGCAATCTCCACAAACGGCGATCTTCGTGCAAGCATGATCGCATACGCTAAGCAGTTCCTTGGTAACCCGTATGTATGGGGTGGAACATCTCTTACAAACGGTTGTGACTGCTCAGGATTTACGATGAAAATATATGAGCACTTCGGATACAGCATTCCGCGTGCCGGTGGACAGAGAACCTTTGGTAAGCTGATCTCTGTAAGTGAAGCTCAGCCGGGCGACCTGATCTTCTATGAAGGTCACGTAGCAATGTACATCGGTGGTGGACAGATCATCCACGCAAGTGATTCACGAGTTGGTATCATCATCTCATCGATCTACTACGGCGGTACACCGCTCTTCGGTAGAAACATTATTGACGCTTATTAATTTGAATTTCTCATAATCACCTCCCGGAAGCCGTTTTCTCATGAACATGAGAGAGCGGCTTCCTTGCATTTGCAGAAATAAGTTATCCACTATGAAAAATGGGCTTTGAAAGTGTCTGACAGTTAGATTGTCCTATCTTTATACAAAATGCACAACAAAGATACGTTCGGTTGACTATAATGTGCATAAAAAGCGCAACCTGGATTGTGGATAACTTTTCCTGAAAAAAGGACAGATTTACGTTATTCACAAAGTTATCCACATTGTCAACAATAATTATGGATTTACATAAAGTTTTCGATTTTTGTTCGCTTCTGTTCGGAAGTTCAAAATATGAGGTTCATTTTATGTATTTCCGGTTCATGAAAGGCAGGATTTTGGGACTGAAAATCCAATCAGGCCGATAATTGTCAGACAAAATTTACCCCATTTCAGTTGATAGAACCCGTGCCATATGGTATAATCTTTGTATCGGACGGATATACTCTGTCTGCGGTGGATCAGGCGTCAGAAAGCCTGTTTCCGTGCAGATCCGGTCCGTTCGAATTTCAGTGGAGAAGGAGTGAGTTATATGAATTACATGATCAGTGGCAAGAATATCGATGTTACAGAAGGATTAAAACAGGCGGTCTTTGATAAATTAGGGAGGTTAGAAAAATTCTTTAACGAAGATACAAATGCACAGGTTACCTTTTCAGTTGAGAAGGAACGCCAGAAGATAGAGGTAACGATCCCCATGAAGGGACATATCATCCGCGCAGAGCAGGTAAGTGATGATATGTATGTTTCCATTGATATGGTTGTTGAGATCATCGAGCGTCAGGTTACACGCTATAAAAAGAGGATCATCGATCAGGAGCAGGATGCGGCATATTTCCAGAATCAGTTCCTTGAGGAGGAAGATGATACCGACGGAGATGACATCAGCATCATCAGAAGCAAGCGCTTCGCAGTTAAGCCCATGTATCCGGAAGATGCATGCGTACAGATGGAGCTTCTGGGACATAACTTCTACGTATTCCGGAATGCGGAGACAGATGAAGTAAATGTAGTATATAAGAGAAAAGGAAATACATACGGACTGATCGAGCCGGAGTTCTGATCGGAAATGACAGAATGACGGAACGGCGAAACGGTGCAGCAGCATCGAACGCCGGATCAGTTGAAATAAGAAAAGCGAAGTGCCCGGCCGGGCACTTCGTTTTTTGTTGGCAACGAAAAATCCCTTGTTTCATGAAAAGGCTTGCCTTGCATTTTATTATCTGATATAGTATATAAGTTAAGTTGGACGAATATAGATTAAATAAAGAAAAGATAGGATAAATGGAGGACACCTATGGGCCTTGTTACGAAACTGTTCGGAACCCACAGTGAACGGGAATTAAAGAGGATCGAACCGATCATTCAGAAGATCGAGTCGATGGATGAGGAAATGCAGAAGCTTTCAGATGATGAGCTGAAAGCAAAAACAACGGAATTCAAGGAGCGTCTTGAGAAGGGAGAAACTCTGGATGACCTTTTACCGGAGGCGTTTGCGGTAGTTCGCGAAGCTGACTTCCGTGTACTTGGCATGAAGCCCTTCCGTGTACAGCTGATCGGTGGTGTGATCCTGCATCAGGGACGTATCGCAGAGATGCGTACCGGTGAAGGTAAGACGCTGGTTTCCACACTTCCTGCATATTTAAATGCATTGGAAGGAAAAGGTGTGCACATTGTCACGGTCAACGATTACCTGGCAAACCGTGATGCGGAGTGGATGGGTGCCGTACACCGTTTCCTCGGACTTACGGTTGGTGTGATCCTGAACTCGGATGACAATGATAAGCGCCGTGAGGCATATGAATGTGACATTACCTACATTACAAATAATGAGCTTGGCTTTGATTATCTGCGTGATAACATGGTCATCTATAAGGAGCAGCTGGTTCAGCGCAGCCTCCACTACTGTATCATCG
>CADBOV010000067.1 GCA_902796385.1 uncultured Lachnospiraceae bacterium | reverse complement strand
TTCTTTTTTTGCGGAACACGAAAAGCAGGATGCCCATGATCAGTGTGACCGGAACCGTAACACCGATCGTGGTAAAAAGAAATCCCTTTACCATCTCCGGGTTACTTCCCTTCATGGAAACCTTCAGATGCCAGAGGAGCTCATCCATCGTAAGAACATCCCAGGATTTCAGCGCCCAGAGAATTGCTGTTGTTACAAAGGTAAATACTGCCAGAAGGATCAGGATTATCACAATCCTGAGTACGGAAAGCTTCTTTCTTTTTTTCTTTTTGCCGTTCTTCCGTTTCTTTTCCTTCTTTTCTTTTCTATCCTTCCGTCCGTCTTCATCCTCGTCGGACGGGTCCGGGTCATCTCCGGCAGAGGCATTCTCATCGCCGGCACCGTCATCGGTTGTATCTCCGTCAGCGGCGTCATCACCGGTTCCATCCTCACGGCCGGCACCGTCTCCGGTTGCTTTCTCACGGCCGGCACCGTCTCCGGTTGCTTCTTCACGGCCGGCACCGTCTCCGATTGCTTCCTTTATTTCAGTTGTATCATTTACTTCCGTCTTTTTCATTTTGTCTTATCTGATTTCTACTACTTCGCCACGGTACCGACTGCCTGCCCGTACTTTACGGGAGTTTCTTCGCCGCGGGCCGAAGCATCCAGGATGTCCTGATCAACGATCACCTTTCCGGGCTCCACCAGAACCACGATCGTAGATCCTCCGTAAAGGAAGGTACCCTTTTCATTTCCCCGGACAACCTTTCCCTTTCCGGTCTCATGGTTCTTTATCTTTCCCACCAGCATCGCGCCGATCTCCATCTGTGTCAGGACACCGAACTGCTCTGTCTTAATACAGGTATATTCCCTGCAGTTTTCTATAAATACGGGACGGGCAGCAAGCGCAACCGGGCGGACTGTATGCAGCACGCCACTAATAAACCGGTTCGCGGATTTCTTCCCGCTCTCCACATATCCGTATCTGTGATAATGATCGACACACAGACGGTACACCAGGCAGAGACCGCCCTCATACCGTTTTGCAAGCCGGCTGTCCCGAAGCAGCGAATGTACCGTATAGGTACTCTGCTTCAGCGGCAGAACGGTTTCTCCGTCGATGGGCCATACGGAAAGCAAGCCGTCGCTCGGAGCGATCATCTTCGAAGGATCCTGTTCCACGGGACGGAGTCCTTCCTTGATATGTCTGGAAAAGCAGTCATTAAAGCATTCCAGATGATCCATAATATAATCCTGCGGATCGATCTTTGCCTTCCGGATAAATCCCGGGATCAGGCATTTGGACAAACCGCAATCTAAAAACGCTCCGCAGAGTTTAGATAAAACCCGACTGCTGAGCGGTTTCAGAATAGCCCTTCCGGGCATTGTATTATACAAAAATTCCAGTCCATTCATGAATGATTCCCTCACATTCCACGGGTGAGAAGGAAGAACAGCATGATTCCGAATTCCACTATCCCGATCCCGATCATCGTGATGATACCCCGGGTGCCGGCTTTTGCGATCCGGATCCTCGATACAAACAGAAATGCCGTGACGACCATAACCGAGAAGTAGATCGGCGTAAAGTCAACACGCGTGATAAAACGGATCAGCAGTACCGTAGGGAAGATCAGTGCGGAGGATGTAACCGGAAGACCGATATAGGTTTTCCGAACGCCTCCTTCTGTCTTGGAACGCTCTTCCTCAGTTACATTGAAATAAGCAAGACGTATCAGCGCCGCAAGCACATAAAGCGCAATGATAACAACAAAAAGAACCGGATACAGAACCGCACGGTCATCATCCACGGGATGAAGCACCGGGTAATCCACATATTTCTCACTGGCACGGAGAACACCGAATCCGATGGCTCCCGGCAGAACACCGAAGGAGATCAGATCCGCCAGTGAATCGATCTGTATACCAAAGCTCTTCTCAAAATCCGTACGGTTTTTCTTTCTTCTTGCAACCTTACCGTCGAATGCATCACAAAGACCGCAGAAAAGCAGGAAAAAAGCCCCCATGTACGGATGTCCGTTCCCGTAAAGGGATACAAGGATGCCGATAACACCCGCGACCGCGGACATATATGTAAGAATAACCGTATAATCAAAAACACCTATCATTTTTTCTGTTTTCTCCCTATTGCCATAAGTCCGATCATCATTGTGATCCCGCTGAGTAAGATACAGCAGTAAAATGAAATGCCACGGCTGAGCATCTGCACCTGGTATGCAAAATCCTCCGGCATTATATTAACGTAGCCTTCCACCATCAGGTAATCCGAGATACCGATCGCTCCCGGGATCGGGATACAGGTAGCTCCGATGGTTGCCATACACTGGGTGGAGAAGAGTTCCCGGATCAGTCCGTTTCCTCCGCCAAGTGCCCGGAAAGCAAATACCGTAACCGAAATCTGCGCAAATCTCTGCAGGATATTCATAAGACATGCGCGGAACCACATACCCTTATGACCTGCGACCACATTTACACAGGTTTTATACTCTTCCATCGTCTTTTCGATCTTCTTCTTCATGCGATCCGGATTTCTGATAATGTGGATCTTATGCAGGAATCCGATCATCTTCATGGCGATCCGGAAGATCAGCTCTCTCTTTCGGATCAAAAGGATCCCGAGTATAAACAGGAAGAGGAAGATACAAAAACCGAGTATGATAAATACCTTACAGACGGTACTGTAATGCATGAAAACTTCGGGTGCCAGAAGCACTCCCACCAGGCCGAAGAACAGGAGTCCCACATTAAATGCCACAAAGTTGATCACCAGGGTTGCAGTGATCACGGCGCCGGGGATCTTGTCCTGCATCATAAAGAAAATGATGGCAGGCTGCCCGCCGGTTCCGGACGGTGTGATCGCCGAAAAATAGGTATCACCGGCTGAATAAAGGAAGCCTCTCCGCATCTTCTGGGGATACCCGCAGGTTCTTGCGATCTGGAGCAGTGAAACGCCTTCAAAAAATATGAAACTAAACATACAAAGGCCGCCCATCAGAAGCCACCCTACATCTGCGTGTGCCAGCGAGTGAAGGAAGTCCTGCACGGACATCCCGCTCCGGTATATCATAAACCAGATCGTAAACACAGCAAGAAGGAGAGAGACCACCGCCCAAAGGCCCTTTTTTTTCATGTTCAACGGTCTTGTTTCCTTTACCTTTTTATTACTATTTCGTTACATACAGAGTCAGTGTATCACAAAACTTTCGCGAACACAAACAGTTTTCTGTTCTTTTTTACTTTTTCTTCCTCGATGTTATATTTACAAAAAAAAGGAAATTTCGTACAATAGATACTGTATGTTTGTTTTATCCCAAACAAAAACCCATCGTATTTAAGGACAATTCGTCGGATTCAGAGAAAACAGTCGGAGGCATTTCATGATAGACCATTACAATGCATTTATCTCCTATCGTCATGCGGACAAGGATATAAAGATCGCGTCAGCGATCCAGCATGATCTGGAGCATTTTCATATTCCCGGAAAGATCAAGAAATCCACGGGGATCAAATCCATCAACCGGATCTTCCTGGATAAGGACGAGCTGGGTGCGGCAAGCGACCTCAGTGAAGAGATTTCCTATGCACTGACAAACGCAGACCACCTGATCGTCATCTGCTCCACCTCCACAAAGGAATCCGCCTGGGTTCCGAGAGAGATCGAATACTTCCTCAGGAATCACACCCGCCAGCAGATCACGACCGTTCTTGCAGACGGAGAACCTGAAGATGTGATCCCGGACATCCTGAAACATGAGGAGCGTGTTTATCAGAATGAGTACGGAGAACAGTACACGGTAACTGTCCCGCTGGAGCCGCTTTCCTGTGACTACCGGCTTCCCCGGAAAAAAGCGAAAAAAGAAGAACTGCCCCGACTGGCCTCCAAACTGCTGGGGTGTTCTTATGATGAGCTGATGAACCGCCGGAGACAATACCGGATCCGTCGTCTGTCCATCATTTTCTCTGCCATCCTCCTGGCATCCATGGGATTTGTCGCATATCTTCTGTACAGCCAGAGTCAGATCCAGAAGAATTATGAAAAAGCACTTCGGAATCAGTCCCGTTATCTGGCAAATGAATCTACATCCGCCCTGGACCGTCAGGACCGGATCCTGGCGCTGGAGTTGGCTTTAGCCGCCCTTCCGAAGGACGACTCGGACAAACGCCCCGTTACTCCCGAGGCGATCCGCGCCCTGACCGACTCTACCCTTGCCTATACCACATCCCACGGACTGGATATCGAAACACTCTGGAAATATGAAACTCCGGACCGGATCGCGGAAGACGGAACCATCCTTTCCGCAGACGGCAAGTATCTTGCATCCTATGATATTCAGGGAAATTTCAGGGTATGGGACACCTCTACCCATAAGGAAACCATCAGCATCGCCTTCCCGGAGGGCGTTTCAAACCTGCAGTTCCTTCCCAACGGAAAACTCCTTGTGTGGAGTTCCAAAAAAATGGAGCTCTTTACCCCGTCCGACGGCACAAGATTCTGGTCCAA
Source organism: uncultured Lachnospiraceae bacterium (assembly GCA_902796385.1). Lineage (GTDB taxonomy): Bacteria > Bacillota > Clostridia > Lachnospirales > Lachnospiraceae > Eubacterium_Q. The sequence goes on along the minus strand of CADBOV010000067.1, from coordinate 7,541 downwards.
ATCACCGGATGGCAAATCACTCTCCGCCAAAGAGCTTATATTCCTGAAGGACGGATCATTTCTCATTTCCGATACAGAGAATATCCTGCACCAGATTTCCTGGGAAGACGGTTCTGAGGTGAAAACCATTTCCCTTCCCAAGGAAGTGGACGGAACACCGATCACAATCATGAAAACTTCACTTTCACCGGACGAAACCCGGATGGCTCTTTCCTGCATGGTCGGCGGATCGGAATACTATCTGGGTGTATTCTCCCTTTCCGACGGTAAATTCCAGACCGTTCACGTACCCAAAGCACGTGTCCGGAATATTTTCTGGGCAGATGATTCGCATCTGTTATATACCGAATCCGACTCCAATAATGCCAGCATGTCCTTCGGCGGGGTTTCCGTGGTGAAAACGGATGTAACAACGATCCGCTGTGTAGAACCGCAGACCCTGAAGGAAACATGGAAATATGATTTCGTCAGCACAAATGTAATGTACGAAAGCGGCTTCTTTTCCGTACCGAAACGAAATGCGGTGCTGTATTACTGTGCAAACAAGGCAGAGGTTCTCCAGATCTCCGACGGAAAACTTCTTTCCGGTTATAACATGAATTCTTCCATTGTTTCTGTCATGGATCCGGACGGAGACGGATATCCCTTTGTGATCACAAACGATGGAGAACTTTGTTTTACAAGCAACGATAATTCGGTACAGGTTTTTTCCACATTCAAACCCGGTCTTTCCTGGGGCACCTTCCAGAACAGTTTCTTTATCTCCGCCGGAAACTCCAATTCCATTCTGGAATACGGGGTTCATGTAACGGATGATGAATGGACTTCGGTAAGTGACTGGAAGGATACTTCCTCCAGTGCAACCGTCTATAAGGATAATCAGGTAATTGCAGTATTTTCCGATGAGGATGCCGCCGAACATCCGGAGATCAAATTTGATGCATCCGTTACCGAATTCCTTCAGCTGACCCTCGTTCAGTCAGTAACCGGAGAAGTGATCTACCGGATCCCGCTGAATCCGGAGACCTATTCTTCCCTTTACAGGATTGCCGGGCTCGGTTCAACGGAAGGACATTTTTACTTCCTCTACAATTCCGTTACCGACGGCTGCATCATGGGAGATGTAAACCTCGGAACCGGTGAGATCGAAGAGCATAAATTTGATGAGAATCTGTTCCTTACAATTGATTCCTTCTCCATGAGCGGAGACCGGGTTTTCTATTATGGAAGAGACGAGAATAAAGCAGCCATTATCGTTATGGACCCGAAAACAAAAGAAGAAACCGCTTACCCCATTCATGATGATGTAAGCGGCACCTCTACCACATCTTCACCGATATATCTCCCGGCTCTTGATGCGGTATTCTTCTCCCTCGCAGGGAAAAGCGGACTGTATTTCTTTAACGGGGATCCGGTGATGTTCATAGATCTGCCGGACGGCTGGCTCACAAAGGATATCATTTACAACGATTCCCTGAAGAAGATGGCCATAACCGACGGCTCCCAGATCCTTCTCTTTACCCCGGGGGAAAAGGAAATGACTACCATCTCCTGCCCTGCCGCCTGCCTCGGACTTTCTTTCTTCACGGACGATCCGGAGAATGAAAACGGGATTCTTCTTGCGGACTATATCAGCGGAGATCTGTACCGGTACGGTGCAGCCGACGGAAGCTTTATCGGAAAATCCACTCTGACCGGAAGACTTTCCTCTCAGTATCCTGCTGACTTCTCCTACGATTCCGGCAAGAAACTGCTTTATATCAAGAACGAAGGAAACATGTCCATTGTGGATACAGAGGAATGGATCGAAGAGACCTACATTTCCAACTGTATCGGATATCATGAGCTGAAGGATATCTTCTACACCACACAGACCAGTGAGAAGGGGCTTTTCATCGGTTATTTTAAGCACTACACCACGGATGACCTGATCGCAAAGGCCAAAGCCATCCTGAAGGACAAGGAAATGTCCGAAGAAACCAAGTCCGTGTACGGGATCGACACGCCGTAACAGCTCCTTGGATGCGAAAAGACCTGCGAAAGCAGGTCTTTTCTTTGTATCCAGGTCTTTTCTTTGTATCAAACCTTTTTGTAAAGTGTATCGAACAGACGGTTCCGGATAATGTAAATATCATGGGGATCATCCTCCCGGCAGGCGATATAGTCCCCCGGGTTTCCGGAATAATATTTCTCCACATCCCATGCGGTGAACAGCTTGACGTAGCGGTTCAGCTGCTTTGCAAGGATTCTGGAGCCGCCGGAGCTTACAACTCCTTTTGCGAAGTCCATCACATTTTTACGTTCCCCCGTCAGGGCATTCTTCAGACTGGGATCGTAATCAAATGTTCTGCTGTAGGGTTTTCCCGTCATCCGGTAACTCTTCTTCAGCTTCTCATCCGTGATCGGATATACTTCTCCTTCGACCCCGATCATGATATAGAGATTCTCTTTTACGATCACCTCCACATCACCTTCCAGGGTACGGACCTCCACACGGGATCCTGTGGGGAAAAGATCGGTCAGTTTCGCGCATCCGAGTTCCTGCTCGCGTTTCTCATACAGCGTCAGGCCTTCCGGATCAAGCGTTGTATCCTTTGCGTAGATTACCTCATAAAGATCATAGTATTCCTCGATCCGTTCCAGCAGAATACGGTCTGCCAGCCGGTAAGGATCCTCTCCCGGAAGTGCGAATTCATCCATCCGTTCCGGGCGGATGGTTCCGCCGGCTTTTAATCTGTGGCCGCCTCCGCCGCCGATCCCGTCTGTCAGGAATGCTGCCAGTTCATCCGCATGCACTTCCTTCACACAGCTCCGGACGGACAGCTTGATCTCAAAGGGGCTGACGAAATATGCCAGGCTCACATCGATCCCGGCGGTCTCCATGACAAAATCACTGATCACGCCGAGGATGTTGGGATCACAGGGTTCGGTCCGCAGGATAACATACCGGTTCTTCTGGTGGTACTCATACCCGGTTATGGCATGCCCGGCAATGGTCAGTTCCTCCAGGGAAATGTTGGAGTTCACCATTTCCGTTACCACACTGCGGTTTACAATGAGGGAATCGATCATATCCCGGTCCAGAGGGTAAGACACCTCGGACAGGCGGTTGGTATCCGTGAAAAGTCCGTAATAAAGCGCCGTGGACAGCTTCTGATTATCATCCACGGAAACACCGTCCTCCCGGATCATGTCCCAGAGAATGGTAGAACAGCTCCCCACTCTCGGTCTTACCTCCGAAAGCGGAGGAAGCTCTCCCATGATCTGATGGTGGTCGATCACCGCGATATGTTCTGCATCCGTCCTTGTCACATTTTTCTGTCCGTACTGACAGTCCACCGTAACAAGCAGTTCCGGCATTCCCATAAACTGAGGTTCATATGAAACCGGGATATCCAGTTCCTCCATCATGATCCGGAGGTTGCTCTTTGTAACCGGATTTCTGCCGCGATAAATGAAGTTGGCGATCTTTCCTTTCATCTTGAAATACCACCAGAGCGCATAGCCCGAAGCCAGTGCATCCGCATCCGGGTTATCATGACACTGGATCACGATATCATCATAGATCAGCAGTTCCTCAAGTTTCATATTCCGTCCCTCTCCACGATTGATTAAAAATGTCGTTCGTTCCTTTATACGGAGCCTGTTTCCTCCGTCTTCTTCCCTCCGGGATCCAGTCCTTCCCGGATCGCCACGCACAGGAATCCGAAATAATAACAGAGCATTTCCAGACCGTGCAGTATCTCACGCCATACAGCACCTGTCTTTCCTTTTGCGATGTATTCGGACGCCGACTGACTGAGCAGGATCATGAAAATGATTCCTCCGCAGATCATGGCTGTGCCGAACAGGACCGCTCCCACTTTATTCCTGCTGTTCTTCTGCAGGAACAGGAGCAGATACAGTACCAGAAGCGCTATGGACCACAGGATCTCAACCCTGTATTCCTCCCAGCCGGGGCGATATCCGGTTTCATTTGTACCGTTCAGCTTATTCAGGTCCACCATCTCCAGGATGTAATTCAGAAGATCCACCGCCAGTGGAACGAATCCCAGCCAGAGCATACGATTCTTCTCTCCGTTGAGAATACATGTGAGCAGTACGAAAAGCATGCTGATAAAGGCGAAGAACATGGACCGCCGGTCATCCGGACTTGCAACAAACATCCGGATAAACATGAGGATCACTCCGATTCCCGCGATTTCCGCGCCAAACTGGGCGACCCGTGAAACATTCCTGGCATATCCTCCCCGGAATACAACCCCCGAGTCATAATCTGATATAACCGGCGGCATGATGTCCGGGACATAAGTCTCCCGGTCTACCGGTTTATAATGTGCCACCGGATCCTTCCGCGGCGGCGCCTGCAGAACCGCCGGGTAGGCCGGTCTTCTGTTCTGTGGCGGGCGCTGTTGTCTGCCCTGGGGCGGGCGCTGCTGCATGTTCTGGGTTGGGCGCTGCTGTCTGCCCTGAGGCGGACGTTGCTGCATGTTCTGGGTTGGGCACTGCTGCATATTCTGTGGCACGGCCTGCTGCTGCGGCGCTGCGCTTTGCTGCGGCGCTGCATTCTGCTGCGGCGCATCCGGCCGGAGCTGCTGCTTCAGCGCTCCCGTAAGACCCGCCAGCGACCGTATCCCGCGCTTCTCAGCACGTTTTGCCTTCACCTCCTGCGCACTCTTATTCACCATATCCGGATCGGGCAGCGGGATTTCCGGTTCATCATCGTATTCATCATACGGTTCATCATATGCTCCCTGATAAGAGGGATCATATGAAGCATCATTATACTCATTTTCTTCCGGGTACCCGTCCGGTCCCAGATTATCCGTTCCGCAATACCTGCAGTATCTGGCATGGGCCGGCATTTCTTTTCCGCATCTTAAACAATACATTTCCGCCCCTCCTACTGCCTTGCATTTCCGCAGGTCAGGCACCAACTGAATTCATCCTGATTGTCTGCTCCGCAGACCGGACAGATCCACATGCCTTCCTTTGCTTCAAGTTTTTCAGGTTTCTGATCCCCTGCGGCTCCACCCATGGAAGCCGGGATCACATCCTGTTCCTCAACCTTCGGATCAGAATCCGCTTCATAACCGGGCGTCTTCAGTTCCCCGGTATGCTCTTCCGAAGAAAGATCCTTAATTTTCTTTTCCTGCTTCACCGGATCCGCCTGCTGTGCCGCATTCGATTGCATTGCATCCGGCTGCTCTGTCACATTCGATTGCATTGCATCCGGCTGCTGTGCCGCACTCTGCTGCATCACATTCCGCTGCTGTTCTTCCACGGATTTCCGATAATCTATGTATCGCACCTGTCCCTCCGGATCTTCCTTCAAAAGCAGGATGACCAATGCGATGGGCCCGAGAAAAAGCCCCGGGAAAAACCAGGATTTCGCGTATCCCTTACACCCGGAAACCACATCCGTCAGAAGTCCGAATACGATTGCTATGAAGGCTCCCCAGAGCAGCCATACCATCCACATTTGCATGGTTTCTACCTCCGTTTATCTGTCAAAAGAAAGGTTCCTGAACCTTTTTGCAAATACCTCTCCACATACACGAAAATATTGTATCACAGCCAAAATTATGCTACAATAGAAAACACTCTTTAATTGGTTTTGATTTTTGTAGAGGAGGGATGGTCTTGAGTATGAAAGCTGAAATAATCAAATGGAAGGGCTGGGATGTGATCGAACTTACCGCAGGAACTTATACTGCAGTGATCGCCCCTTCTCTTGGAAGCAATATTGTCCGTATGCAGGACTCCGCAACCGGTGTGGATTTCTTCCGGAATGACGACACCCGTACGCCGGAGGAGATCGATCAGGAGCGTGTAACCTGGGGCTTCCCCACACTTTATCTGCCGAACCGTCTTGCTGACGGCGTTCTGAAATGCAGTGACTACACCTACCAGTTCCCCATCAATGAACCGGAAGGTCATAATTACATGCACGGTTTCCTGCATGAGCGTCAGCATGAGATCGTTTCCGCAGAGACCACGGCAACTGCCGCTGTTGCGAAGACCAGCTACACCTATGATGAAAAGGATCCGATGTTTGAAACCTTCCCGGTAAGCTTCCGGGCTGATTTCACATTTACACTGGATGCATCCGGTATGCATTATGAGTTTACCATGACGAATCTTTCTTCCGATCGTCAGCTGCCCTTCGGCGTGTGTAATCATACAGCCATGAAGGCACCTTTCGTAGAGGGATCCGACGGCATGGATGCCCGTCTGTATGTTCCCATCGGAGAAAAATGGGAGCTCGGCAGAAACTGCTGTCCGACCCTGGATATGATCCCCCACGGAAATCATGACCGCCAGTACATTACCGGCTCCATGATCCCCGTAAAGCAGATCATCGACAATGATGTTTTCAATACCGCCATCGGCGACCTGGACGGAAGAGAATTCCGCGGTGCCGTTGTAACGGATCTTACTTCGAAGGCAGAGATCGTATATGAGGTTTGTGATGACTTCCTTTTCTGGGTTATCTGGAATGATCATGGCGAGAAGGGTTATTTCTGTCCGGAACCCATGACCTGGATGATCAACGCTCCGAACCTTCCGATCCCCGCTGAGGAATCCGGATATTGTGAGATCGCACCCGGTGAGTCAAAAACCGTAACCGAACGGCTTTATGCAAGAATGCAGAAGGTGAATGCTTAGTATTTTACCGAAATCAAAAGGAACCGCGCTGTTTGACAACAGTACGGTTCCTTTTTTTGATATTTCCCACGACCGGTTCTTCCCGGCCTGTACTTCATGTTACAGCGGAGGATCACTCCTCCCCGGTCTCCCGGATGATCTTTGCATTGATTTCTTCAATATCCGGGAAATATGACAGCATCGGCGGAATATCCATACCCTTTAACCTGCGGTCCACATAGTTTTTCGTCAGTTTCACCACAATCGGCGAAAGGGTAACCACTCCGATCAGGTTCGGAATCATCATCAGACCGTTAAAGGTATCGGAAATATCCCATGCGATGGAGGATGCCATGACTGCCCCTCCCATAACTGCGGTGACAAAGATCACTTTATAGATCTTTGTTACCACGCCGGCTCTTTTTCCTGCCAGATACTCAACGGCCTTGGTTCCGTAATGGGACCAGCCGAGAACCGTAGTAAACGCAAAGAGCAGGATCGCAATCGCTATGAAATACTGGCCGAGTCGGAAGTCCCCGATATGAAATACAGAGCTGAACGCCTCTGCCACCAGCGTCGCATCATCTTTTGCCTTATGAACCCCGGTTTCCAGATCGATCACTCCGGAGGTAAGGATCGTAAGCGCTGTCATGGTGCATACCACAATGGTATCCGCAAACACTTCAAAGATTCCCCAAAGGCCCTGCTTCACGGGCTCTACTACATTTGAATTGGAATGGACCATAACGGAGGATCCAAGACCTGCCTCATTTGAGAACACACCCCGCTTACAGCCTATGGTAATGATCTCCTTTAATGCCACACCGGCCGCTCCGCCCCAGGCAGCCTGGCTTGTAAATGCCATGGAGAAAATGGAACCGAATGCTTTTCCG
>CADBOV010000066.1 GCA_902796385.1 uncultured Lachnospiraceae bacterium | reverse complement strand
GATGGGTCTGATCGGTGCAGGTAACAACCCGATGGTTGGTATGACGGTTTCCACCGCTGTATCCATCGAAGAGGCTGCAAAGGCAGGTAAGTTCTAAGGATATTTCCTTACAATATTTCTTTACAAAAAAGTGGCAGGGATTCAACGTCCCTGCCGCTTTTTTCATTGTTAAGCGATATCTGATAATATCTTATGACTTCCGGAGGTTGCTCATATGCACCTTCAGGGTGCTGTCCTCCGGATAGTATACCCAAATGGATGTCGGATGATCATGCTACCAGGAATTTGTACTTCTTCACGCTATACAGCGGAATAAACGGAATAAGGATCGGCACGCTTTTCACGTATGCCTGGTACTCCGGATCTTCGCCGTAATTCCTGTCCTGCCGGATCTCCAGCCGACGTGCGCCGCTGAACATGATCCAGACGATCATAAGGAAACCGAGGATGGCCAGTACCCACTGCCATACGCCCTGCAGTGCAGTTGTTCCTGTCAGCAGTACGCCCAGCCAGAGGAAAAGCTCACCCAGGTAGTTGGGGCATCGTACGATACGAAAGAGGCCGGTGTCTACAAATCTGTGACTGTTTTTCTTTTTGGCCCGGTTCTTCTGCAGATCCGCCATCGATTCCAGAAGGATACCAAAGAGCATGACTCCCATTCCGATCCACAGCATGACATCGGATTCTGCTCCGTTGTTCAGACGGAAGTAGATCGGGATCGTCATCAGCGTATACAAAAAACCACAGGATATCCAAAGCCCCAGCTTTGCAATGAAGGGCATTCTCTTGCTACGCTCAAGCTCCGGATTAAGCACCCTCCGGTAAGAGGCACTCTTTATTTCCCGGTACAACAGATAGCCTCCGAGACGGAGACCGTAGATAAACAGTAATGCACAGGCAATCCATTCCGGCAACCCCATGGTGGCGTGGAACCCGATCGCCATTGATACTCCCAGAGCGGAAATGGCCAGACCGTATCCCACGGAAATGAACCAGATATATGCATAGAAGCCCAGCGAACAGGCACCGAGGCTTACTAGTAAGAAAATCCAATAGTTCATGTAAGAACCTCCCGGTATGTTTTCGTACACACCATTATAAGTTTAAATGGATTGGAATACAATACATCTGATTCAAAAACCGATTTTAGGAGTCCACTTTGATTTGCATATGATATAATCCATATGAAAGAAAACAACGCTGCATTTCCGGAAACGCTTTAAGGAGGAGATTTTATGAAGGTTTTACTGATAAACGGAAGCCCGAGAGTGGGTGGGAATACATCCATCGCACTGGCGGAAATGGTAAAGATCTTTGATGCAGAGGGGATCGGGACGGAGATCGTACAGATCGGAGCGAAGGATGTCCGTGGCTGTATTGCCTGCGGCACCTGCAGGAAGACAGGAAAATGTGTCTTCGATGACATCGTAAATGAACTGGCGCCAAAACTGGAAGTGGCGGACGGCCTTGTCCTGGCATCGCCGGTATACTATGCTTCGGCAAATTCTACGCTGACGGCTGCACTGGACCGGCTGTTCTACAGTGCGCGTTTCGATAAGACCATGAAGGTGGGAGCCAGCGTAGCTGTGGCAAGAAGGGGCGGCTGCTCGGCAACCTTCGACCAGCTGAACAAATATTTCACCATCAGCGGTATGGCTGTGGCATCCAGCCAGTACTGGAATTCTATCCATGGAAAAGAAATGGGAGAAGCGGCAGACGATCCGGAAGGTCTGCAGACCATGCGCACCCTGGCCCGCAATATGGCTTTTCTCATGAAGAGCATTGCTCTGGGAAAGGAACGGTACGGTCTGCCGGAGAAGGAAGAGCAGATTCATACCAACTACGTAAGGTAATCGTCCGAAAAACCGGTTCCAGGCTGTCCGTAAAATTGCCCACCATTTGGTGTACCCTGTAAATGTAGGGTAGGATCAAATGTGAAACAGGAGGATATTCGTATGACGATAGATGAAGCAAGGAAGATAGCGTCCGAATTTGATGAGAACAAGAACCCTTCAGAGGAAGAGGTGTTTCTCTTTACTGAAGCCATGAACTATCTGATCGAAGAACTGCATGAACCAAATGATATGCTGTATCTGGGCGGATATTACTATGAACTGAAGCGCTTTGATCTGGCGCTGAAATACTATGAGATGGCTGCCTCATTTGACTATGATCCGGCCTCTGCGTGTCTTGGCTATATCTGGTATTACGGGCGGACAGGCGGGCGTGATTATAAGAAGGCCTTCGAATACTTCTCCAGGCTGAAGGAGAAGGGGAATCCGGTGGCAGCCTATAAGGTGGCTGATATGTACAGAAACGGGTACTATGTGGAGAAGGACCAGGCGAAATACGAGGAGATCATAGAGGAACTGTACCCGCAGGTAAAGCGCATGAACATGCTGAATGATCCGGTG
>CADBOV010000065.1 GCA_902796385.1 uncultured Lachnospiraceae bacterium | reverse complement strand
TAATAATGGTGTATGTCTGAATCCGTAAAATGCTGCTGTTGGTTCCAGAAAACCGGAGGACGGTTCTTTTATGAAAAGGACCGTCCTCCATTTTCCGTTCAGTGGAAAAACTCGTAAAACAACAGATTGTGGGCATCAAGCCCACCAATTCATTTTTTCTTTATGGTAGTATGAATTCATACAGTTACATTTGAACTGTATAAGAAAATGAATTGAATACTTTCGGTACAATCATGGAAACGTGATGTCACAAAGCTCTAGAGCCTGTAAAATGGTAGTCAGCTGCACTTGTTTCGTCTTTTAATGGCATCTTTCTATGAAGATGCCATTTTTTGATTGATGCGAGACAGTCGCCGGATGGGCATCGTGCCTGCACGAACCTGAATCCCATACGATTGCCGGAAGGGGAAAATGAACAAAAAGGAGGAAGTCTATGAAAAAACGAATAAAATTATGGATCAGTTTAGCATTTTTTATGGTGGCACTGGCAACAACATTTGCGGTTTCGGATTTTAAATCCTATGCATACAGTTATCCGTTCCTTTATCCGGAAGACGGTAATTTTACCATTACCGTGACACAGGGTGAGACAGCGTATCTGGTATATAATTACTATCCTAAGTATCAAAATGAACATGTGCTCGTAAACGTTTATAATTCTTCGGGAACAAAGGTTGGATCGGCGGAAAGATATTTCTATAACTCATATGCCGATGTACGTAAATATACCGTAACCTGGAATACATCGGGATATCAGCCGGGAACCTATACATCAATGGCATATCCATTCTACTATACACTCGGATCGTGGCTTGAGGCACCGACACCGACTCCGATCAAGATCATCATCAAGAAAAAGATCGTCGGCTGGGAAGTAAGCGGCGGAAAGAGATATTATCATAACAGTAACGGAAAAGAAGTGACGGGATGGAAGACCATTTCCGGAAAAACATATTATTTTGATCCGAAGACCAAGGCCATGAAGACCGGATGGCTGAAACTGAATGGTGTTCAGTACTTCCTTAAATCCTCCGGGGAAATGGCAACCGGATTCCTGACACGCGGAGGTCAGACCTATTACTTTGATTCGAAAGGAAAGATGGTTACAGGCTGGAAAACCATCGGTGGAAAGACCTATTACTTCAGCTCCAAGGGCTATATGCAGAAGAAATGGCAGACAATAGGAAATGCCAAATATTATTTCGGTACAGACGGAGTTATGACAAAGGGATGGCGTAAGATAGGCGCATCCACATATTTCTTCAGCTCGAAGGGCAAGATGCTGACCGGATGGCAGAAGCTGAATAAAAAGAATTATTACTTCACCATATCCGGAAAGATGGTTACAGGCTGGAGATCCATCGATAATAAGAAGTACTATTTCAAAGACGGAGTGATGGTTACGGGAAAACAGAAGATCGGAAAGAAGACATATACCTTCAGCAACAAGGGAGTCCTGATCAAATAAGTTCCCTGATATAACGAAAAACCGATTCTGTGAAAAAATACAATCTAAAACATAGCGATGTAAACGGTAGTGATACTACGGCAATGATGATGCGGCAATGAGGATGATTTCCTCATTGCCGTTTTCTTTGTCCGGAGCAGTACGCGAAGGGGTCTGAAAATTCCATCAAAAAAAATGTTGACAAATGATTTACTTTGATTTATATTGAATACAGATTCAATGAACAGCAATTCAACAAAAGGAAAATCAAAAATCATTTGGAGGATAATAAGATGAAAAAGACAGTGAACGGAAAAGAAAAGGTGGTTGTGATCGGTGGCGGTATTGCCGGACTCTCTGCAGGAATCTATGCGCTGCTGGCAGGTTTTGAGGTTGAGATCTATGAGAAGAATGCTATTCCCGGAGGCGAGTGCATCGGATGGAACCGTCAGGGTTACCACATCGACAACTGCATTCACTGGCTGACCGGTACAAGAAAAGACACGGAAATGTACGACGTATGGAAAACGGTGGGCGCACTTTCCGATGATACGGAATATGCAAAGATTGATGCATTTTATACATCCACATATGAAGGACAGAGCGTAACACTCTGGAATGACCTTCAGCGCACGGAGGAGGAACTGATCCGGGTCGCTCCGGAGGATACGGATGAGATCAGAAAATTCATCCGGTACGTGGAATACTCCAAGCAGTGTCTGTTCCCCGCAAAGAAGCCCATGGAAATGTGGGGCATCAAGGATTACATTTCCATGGGAAAGAATATGGCTGACTTCCCGAAGGTTTTAAAAGAGTTCGGAAAGATCAGTCTGGAGGATTACGCGAAGCGCTTCAAATCTCCCCTGCTGCAGAAAATGGTATGTGATTATCTTCCGAAGTCCTATACGGCATACAGTTTCCTGGTGTCCTATGCAACCATGGCAGACGGAAACGGAAATATCCCGATGGGTGCATCCTTGCAGATGTCACTGCGGATGGAAAAAAGATTTAAGGAACTCGGCGGAAAAATCTGTTACAATAAGGGTGCCGAAAAGATCGTGGTGGAAAAGAAGATGGCTACGGGAGTGAGATTCCAGGACGGTACATTTGCAGAGGCAGATTATGTGATCCCTACAGTTGATACACATCTTTTGTTCGGAAAGCTTCTTTCCGGAGACTATATGCCGAAGAAACTGAAAGCGGCTTACGATGCACCGAAGAACTATCCGGTGACCAGCGGATTCCAGGTTGCATTTGCAGTGAGCGAAGACTTCAGCGGCGGAGAAACCGTATTTATCGATATGGACACGCTGCATGTGGGTGCAAATGATTTCGACCGCATGTATGTAAAGTCCTATGGTTATGACCCGATCTTTCGTAAGGACGGAAAACAGGTGATCCAGACCTGCATCACCCAGAGTGATGATGACTTTGCTTTCTGGAAGAGTCTTTCCAAAGAAGAATATGAGAAAGAAAAGGAACGGCTTGTAAAGGAGATTGAGAGACGGATCGTGAAGGCATTTCCGGAACTGGAGGGAGATTTACTGTTTCTGGATGCATGGACTCCGCTTACCTATGAACGTTACTGCAATGCATATCACGGAAGCTATATGAGCTTTATTACCACACCGGCCGGAAAGCAGATCCGGATGAAGGGTCAGCTGAAGGGGATTAAGAATCTCTATGTGGCAGGTCAGTGGACCAGCTCTCCGGGAGGACTTCCTGTTGCAGCAGCCAGCGGTAAATTTGCGGTACAGAGGATCCTGAAGAAACAGAAGAGAAGCATCGAGATCAGTGATCAGACTTCAGTCACTGTAGCAGAGTGCAATCTGTAAAGCAGTCACGGGAAATCACCTGGATAATAGAGATAAATGAGATAACAGAGTGAAAGAAGATATCAATTGACAACACGGACAAGGAGAAGAAGATGCCGAAGGAAATGGATGGCGGGGAGAAGCATATGACCCGGAAAGAACAGAAGGAAGAAAGAAGAAAAGCAATTCTTATCACCGCACTGACACTTTTTGTGGAGCATGGTTATCATGACACGAAGATAACGGATATCGCGAAGGCGGTTCCCATGAGCACGGGGCTTTTGTTTCACTATTTTGCATCCAAGGAGGAACTTCTCCTTGAGCTGGTGAAAATGGGAGCGGAGAGCACAAAGGCACTGAATGCCGGAGAGGCGGCAGCAATCCCGCCGGACATTTTCCTGACCAAATTCCTGGAACAGCTCTTCTCCTATGCAAAAGAACAACCCTGGGTATTCAATATGTTTGTGCTGATGAGCCAGGCCAGAAGAAACGGTATGCCGGAGGAAGCAAGGCAGGTGGCTCTTTCCGTGGAATCCATCGAAGCAACCGCAAAGATGATCAAAGCAGGACAAAAAACGGGAGTATTCAGAAGAGGAGATGCCATGCTGCTTTCCAGATGCTTCTGGGCATCCGTTCAGGGAATCATGGAAGAAATGGCAATGGATAAGGAAATGAAGACCCCGGACCCCGGTTGGATCATGGGAATTTTACTTAGTTCACCAAAATAAAGAGGCGGAAATAATAGACGAAGCGAGAGAGGCGCGAGCCGGGCCGGGAAAGGCATCTGTGGCCAGACAAAAGCGCCGAGGAAATTTTATGTGATGGGAATCGTGCCAACGATTACTTGACAGTGACTGATTATAGTTTCGGATTGACAACAAGGGGATCAGGGCATAAACTGAAGGATAACCTGTCTGTTTAGTTTTTTGGATAAGGAGTTTTTATGTGGATTACGATAATCAGCCTGGTTCTGTCTGGGACTATCGCAGGCCTGATTTACCTCTGTACAAGATTTCTGAAGTTCGGATTTGTACGAAGACTGGCAGGTGAAAGAAAAGCGGTGCGAAGGCTTCTCGGGCTTCTGCCGATCCTCCTGTTTGTGCTTTTCTGTTTTATCGATTTAGTGGATTCCATTATCGTTGTGCTTCATCTTATGGTCTTCTGGATCATAGCGGATCTGGGGGCTTTTATTGTCCGCCGGATCCTAAGAAAGTCACGGAGATCAGCTTCCGGAGAAAAGGATAAGAAAGCCGAAACGGATGCGGCGGATAAAGCGAAAGCAGCGGAAGGGACAGAAACTACCGGCAAAGAGACGAAGAAATACCGGCCGTACTGGCTGGGAATCGGTGTGCTTCTTTTTACTACGGTCTATCTGGGCATCGGCTGGTATCTGGCACATCATATCTGGCGTACGGTTTATGATATTTCAACCGAAAAGAATCTGGGCCAGGAGCAGCTGAAGGTAGTGCTCTTTGCGGATTCCCATATAGGATCCACATTTGACGGAGAAGGATTTGAAGAGCATGTAAACCGCATGCAGGAAGAAAATCCGGATCTGGTGCTGATCTCGGGAGACTATGTGGATGACCGGACAAAGGATGAAGATATGATCCGTGCCTGTCAGGCACTGGGCAAGCTGAAGACCACCTACGGCGTTTATTATGTTCATGGAAATCATGACAAGGGCAGGATCGGACATCGTTCCTTTGATTATGATAAGCTGGTTGCCGAACTGGAGAAGAACGGAGTTGTCGTTCTGGAGGATGAATCGGAACTGATCAACAATTCCTTCTATATCGTCGGACGAAGAGATAAATCCGAGAAGGACAGGAAACCGATTTCGGAACTGATTCAGGATCTGGATCAGGATAAATATATGATCGTTCTGGACCATCAGCCGGGAGATTATGACGCGGAGGAAGAGGCCGGAGTGGATCTGGTACTTTCCGGACATACCCACGGCGGTCAGCTGTTACCGATCACCCGTGTTGGCGAGTGGCTCGGTGTAAATGACCGGACCTATGGAATTGAAACGAGGGATAAGACAACATTTGTCGTAACCTCCGGTATCTCGGACTGGTCTATCGGATTTAAAACCGGAACCAAATCGGAGATCGTTGTTCTGAACATCAAAGGCCGCTAGGGAAACGTGAGAAAAGACGGTAAAAGTATGACGGCTAAAAGTGCGACAGCAAAAAGACAACAACGAAAAAGAAACAAAAGAAAGAAATGGAAAAATGGAAAAAATGGAAGGACGCACCATGTTGAACTCGAAAAAAAAGATCCTGATCGCCTGCGGTTTTTGGATCCTGTTTCTGTTATTGATCATTCTGGTAAAGAAGGTAAATGTGGATGCCATCGGACCGGAGGGAACGAAGATCGGTCTTTCCGGGATCAACCGGAAGTTTCATGATCTGACCGGTTTTCAGCCGTTCTGGTATAAGCTGACACAGATCCTGGGATATGCATCCCTTCTGTTGGCAGCAGCATTCGGCTTCTTCGGACTGATGCAGCTGGTAAAAAGAAAGAGCCTGCTGAAGGTGGACTATGTGATCCTGGCACTGGGCGGTCTCTATGTGGTTGTGCTGGCAATGTATGCACTCTTTGAGAAGGTGGTGATCAGTTATCGTCCGGTCATCATGGAAGGAGATGCACACGTGGAAGCATCCTTTCCCTCCTCACATACCATGCTGGCCATTGTGGTGCTCGGAAGTGCTGCCATCGTGGTAGGAGATTATATAACGGATAAGGTTTTATGTAAAAGGATCCGGATCGGACTGATCGCAGTCTGTGCGGTACTGGTTGTGGGAAGATTTCTTTCCGGAGCACACTGGCTGACGGATATCCTGGGAGGAATCCTGATCAGCACGGCACTGATCTTTATGTTCTCGGGAATCCATGATATCCTCCGGACAGCCGAGAAGCAGAGAAGAAAAAAGAGAAAGAAGAAAGCAGAGAAAACCGGAAAGGTGGAAAAAGCGGAATAAGCGGAATAAGATGATCCGAAGAAAACGTTTGGTTGAGCTTCATGGGAGCAGCGAAGGCTGCTCCTTTTTTTATGCAAAAAATTTACATGGGCGGTATTTTACAATGACAATAACCCAAAATCGGATACCCGGGTGTATCCGTCAGATAAGAAAGGAGAGACCTATGAAAAAAAGAGGAATAGGTATGCATGTCATACGAATGACTCTGGCGTTGGCGTGCGGCGTCATGGCCTTCCGGGGCGGAAGTCTGCCCGGGGTTCATGCGGAAACCGTGGCCTCCGACACAGAGGAGACAGTAGAGATCAACCAGATGACATTTCCGGACAAAGCATTTCGGAACTATGTTTCCAAAAGCTTTGACCTGAACAAGGACGGAAAGCTTTCGACGGAGGAACGACTGGATGTATATGAGATCGATATCGGACATGTGATCCGGAGCAAGAAAGGTTCCTGGTTTGAAGGCTCCATCGGAGTACAGTCTTTGGAGGGGATCTCTTATTTTAAGAATCTCCACATTTTATCCTGTGACGAAAATAAGATCATGAGTCTGGATGTATCCGAGCTTCCGGAACTCAGGGAACTGGTCTGCTATAAAAATGAACTGCATGAGATCGACGTGACGAAAAACCCGAAACTCAGAACTCTTCTTTGCGGTTCAAATCATTTAACGAAGGTGGATGTGACGAAGAATCCGCTTCTTCAGGAACTGGACGTGGGATATAACGAACTGACGGCCCTGAATGTAACGCAGAATCCCAAGCTGGCTTATCTTGCCTGCCCGGGGAATAAACTGAAAAAGCTGAATGTTACAAAGAATCCGTTGCTGAATGAGCTGTATTGTATGAGCAATAAGCTGACGACGCTGAATGTAACCATGAATCCGAATCTGGAACGACTGAACTGCAGCGATCAGTCCATCGCAAAGCTGAATGTGACGAAAAATCCCATGCTGACAGAGATCCGCACGGTAAATAACAAGCTGACCGCGCTGGATGTGACAAAGAATACGGATCTCAGGATGCTCAGCTGCGGCTGGAATAAACTGAAAACGGTAAATGTCACGAAGAACAAGTCCTTACAGGAGCTGGAATGTGCCGGAATGAACCTGACATCACTGAATGTGACGCAGAATCCGAAGCTCATTTCACTGAACTGTTCCAACAATAAACTGAAGAAACTGAATCTGACAAAGAACACGGTTCTGCAGGAATTATATGTACATTACAATTCCCTGACAGCCCTGGATCTTACAAAGACAAATGTCCTCAGGGTCCTGAAATGCTACAAGAATGATATCCAGCTTCTGGATCTCAGAAAGCATAAGGCTGCTTACGTGGATCAGAGCTACGATGGCGGGAAGACCATTTTCATCCGGGATAAGAATGACCTGGGCTGGTACCGGAGCTTCGGAAAGTCCTATTACGTGGAAGAAAAAAACGGCGTCGTAAAGAAAGCAGGCGGCTGGCGGAAGATCAGTAAGAAGCAGTACTACTTCGGTACAAACGGTCAGATGGCAACCGGATGGACGAAGGTCAGCGGCAAGTGGTACTACATGGATGAAACCGGTGTCATGCAGACCGGCTGGCAGAAGATCAGCGGAAAGTGGTATTACTTCCTGTCAAACGGAAGCATGGTGACCGGAACAAGGAAGATCGGGACAAAGACCTACAGATTTGATAAGTCAGGTGTATGCCTGAATCCCTGACGGATAGAAAGAAGGTGCGAAATATGAAGAAAAGGATCCTTATGGGTGCACTGCTTACGGTGCTCGGAATGGGAATGCTCGGGAAACCGATGAAGGTAAATGCGGAGGAGGCGGCCGGTATTGCAGTCGATGCGGCACATTTTCCGGATGCGAATTTCAGGGAATATGTTTCCACCGTGATCGATCTTAATCACAACGGAAGTCTCAGCGTAGAAGAAAGAAACAAGGTGACGGAGATCGATGTGGGATATTACAGCGGGAAGATGGGTGTCTATGATAATTTCCGCGGGATATGCAGTCTGAAGGGGATTCAGTATTTCCCGGAATTAAAATATCTTTACTGCGCCAATAATTATCTGACGGAACTGGATGTGACAAAGAATACAAAGCTGGTCTGTCTTCAGTGTGAGTCGAATAATATCAGGACACTGAACGTGACAAAGAATACACAGCTGAAAACCCTGTATATGTCATTTAACCGGATCGCCGGGATCAATCTCACAAAGAATACGAAGCTGGAATATTTCGGGGCGAATCAGAACTACATTTCAACGCTGGACCTGTCGAAGAATAAGGAACTGAAGTATCTGAATGTGGGTGAAAACTGTCTGGCAAAGCTGAATCTTTCAAATCTTTCAAAGCTGGAGGAACTGCGGTGCGAAAGTAATTATCTTTCTTCCATCGATATTCGTCTCTGTCCGAAGCTGAACAGCATCTATATGCAGGGAAACAATGTGCTGGTTCTGGACGCAAGAGTGCAGGGGAGTAAGCTGAAGACCGTCAAGATCGACAAGTCACTGACGGCGGTGGTGAAATCCGCCAAGAATCTGGGATGGTACAACATCAGCGGAAATAAGTATTATGTGGAAGCATACGGAGACGGAAAACTGAATGTGCGTCTGGCAACCGGGTGGAGGAAGATCGGCACGGCATCCTATTACTTTGCGGGAAACGGCGTCATGCAGACCGGCTGGGTGCGGACCGGCGGAAAGTATTATTACATGAATAAGGCCGGAAAGATGCTGACCGGACGGCAGACGGTGGACAAGGCGGTATTCTATTTTGATGCCAAGGGTGCAATGGTAACCGGATGGAAAAAGATCAGCGGGAAATGGTACTATCTGAACCTGGACGGAACCATGGCCATCAATACGAAGAAGACGATCAACGGAAAGACCTACAACTTTAACAAGACAGGCGTCTGCACAAACCGTTGAGTGACAGCTGCACATTCGACCGCATGCCAAAATGCGGGTGGGAATGTGCCCGGAAAACGTGCGTAAAAAATGTGCAAAAAAGATAAGGGACCTCTGTGAGACAATAACTACAGTAAAGCAAGCGGATACATCATGAAATGTACCGGATACTGGGTTATGAAGGGAGGTCCTGAATATGAAATACTGTAATTATTGCGGATCCATACTGGAGGATGGTGCGGCTCGCTGCCCGATTTGCAACGAGCCGGCACCACAGGCTGCCCTGATACAGGCGCCTGTAACCACCGGGACGATCCGCTCTTTTTATACAGAGAGCGGGAATGAAGAGACATCGGCAGGAAACCGGAAAGCAGAAAAAAGCGGGCACCGGAAGATAAGCCGGAAAGAAAATCAGAAGGTAAGCCGGAAGGAAAGCAGAAAAGAAGGCCGAAATGAAAGCCGGAAAACGGCACAGGAAAAGAAGACGGCAGGTCAGAAAAAAGGCCTTCAGAAATATTTGTTCTTCCCCCTTCTTCTTACGGGAATGCTGATCGCGGCACTCGCCATTGATATGTCGGGAAAAGAAAAGACAGAAAAGCAGGGAGATGAAACGGAGATCGTCCGGGACAATCTGGACTTTGCAAAGAAGGTCGCAAATGAAGCAAACAGCTCCGGAGCCAAAACAGCGGAAGATACAAACTGGAAACCCTCCGATGAAAAGGGAGACGGACTGAATCCGGAAAGCAGCGGATCGGCATCCCTCGGAGAAGCAGCATTACCGGAAATATCGGATCCGGGCAGCGGACTTGAAACGAAATTGGAAACACCGGGCGTCATCCGGACGGAAACGGGCGGCGGAACCTATTCCCTCAGTGCTCCGGCACTTGATACTTCGGGGGATGACGGAGGAATGGAATCCACATATACGGGAGGCGCCTTCGCACCGGACAGCAAGATCACGGACACAGGCATTCAGGGAATCGACGAGACCGGCGGATTCGGAGCAGCAGATAAGATAGATGAAGCACAGGACATAAGTGAAGAAGTAACCTTCGAACAGCCCACCGAGGCAAAGTAAGACAGGAAGAGCAGGAGGAAAAAAGATGAAACTGATAATCGCAATTTACGATGAAAATACAACATACATGACAAGATTAACGGAATATGCCAACAGAAATATGGCAGAGGAATTCCAGCTGGTTCCCGGAGATGATACAACCTCCGGCGCAGGGATCGCTCTTATTTCCGAAGAAATGTACCGGCAGGGGATCCGGCCGGAAAATATGTTCCACCTGGTGCTCTGCAATATAAACGGTGTGGAACGGGTGGACGGATGTCCGGCCATCTTCCGGTATCAGCCGGCAGATCAGCTTCTGATCAATGTTCGCAGGATCTTCGTGGAGCAGAACCGGTACGAAACGGTAACGGAAGTGAAGAACAGTAAAACCAATACGGTGCTGTTCCTTTCACCCGCCGGCGGAGTCGGAACATCAACCATGGCAATGACATTTGCCATTCATGCAGCACAGACCGGACGCCGTGTGATCCTCCTGGATCTTACGCAGTTCTCCGGACTGGGAACCATGATCCGTCCGGTAGAGCAG
This sequence comes from uncultured Lachnospiraceae bacterium, assembly GCA_902796385.1. Classification (GTDB taxonomy): domain Bacteria; phylum Bacillota; class Clostridia; order Lachnospirales; family Lachnospiraceae; genus Eubacterium_Q. Next base: position 1,182 of record CADBOV010000065.1, on the reverse strand, counting down.
AATCTTTCGGAAACCATTTTCGCACTGAAAATGAAAAAGAATGTGGTCATGTCCCTGAAGGAACTTCTTCGGGAAGACATTTCCGGAATACAGTATTTCGGTATCACGGAACGTCTGCAGGATATGGCGGAACTCGAGGTTGAGGATGTGCGGCTTCTGATCCGTACACTGAAGGAATCCGGTCTGGCGGATCTGATCGTGATCGATGCAGACTGCAGGATGGACCCGATGTGTGAAACGATGAAGACCGAGGCAGACAGGATCTTCCTGATCTCCGACGGAAGTGAGACCGCAAACCTGAAGGTGATGCGATATGCAGTGGCACTGAAGCAGGAAGGCGAAAACGAGCAGATCGAAAAAACCGGACTGATCTACAACCGGTTCGGAAGTACCGAGGGAGAGAAACTGAATCTTCCCTGGCTGAAGGAGTTCGGAGGATTCCAGAGGATCCGGGAAGCAGGAGCGAGAACCATCGCGGAACAGTTCAGCAGAAATGCACTCTGGGACAGAGTATAAGGGGGAAATGACCATGGAAAAGGAAGAAAGAAAAGCGCTTGTGGATTCGATCCGCAGCTGGACATATGAAACACTGGACCTGAATAATCTTTCGGATGCCGCACTGGAGCAGTGCATCCGGAAACGCCTGCAGGAACTGACGCAGGACAGAAGGGTCCGGATCTCGGAAGCGGTTGAGATCTGTTCCCTGGTATTTAACTCCATCCGCGGATACGGGATCCTGGATACGATCCTTGCAGATGATGAGATTACGGAAGTTATGATCAACGGATATGACACCATTTTCATCGAGAAAAACGGCTTTGTATCGAAGCTTGATGCCAGCTTTGACAGCGATGCACAGCTACAGGATATCATTCAGAGGATCGTGGCAGAAGGCGGACGTGAAGTAAACCAGTCCACACCTATCGTGGATACCCGTCTGAAGGACGGCTCCCGTGTAAATGTGGTGCTTCCGCCCATCTCCGCAGCAGGCCCCATCGTGACCATCCGTAAATTCTCAAAACAGCCCATGACCATGGAACGCCTTCTGAAATACGGCTCCCTGACACCGGAGGTGGCAGATTTCCTCCGGCTTCTGGTCAAGGCAAAATACAACATTTTCATTTCCGGAGGAACCGGATCCGGAAAGACAACATTTTTAAATGCACTGACGAATTATATCCC
>CADBOV010000064.1 GCA_902796385.1 uncultured Lachnospiraceae bacterium | reverse complement strand
TGATAAGGCCACATTTAAATATACAAATGAGGATGTGGTAGGAAAAACCGGTGTGGAGCAGATCTATGAGACCGAACTGCACGGACGCGACGGAAGTGAGACCATGCAGGTCGATAACCTGGGTAAGATCATGGAGATCACCGATACACGGCCGGCTGAGGCAGGGCAGAACATTTATCTGACCATCGATGCCGAACTGACCAAGTATTGTTATGACATGCTTGAGAAGGAGATCGCATCCATTCTGCTGGCTCATATCAATGATTACAGCTATGCACCGGAGGATAATGAGGATAATATCATCCCCATTACGGATGTATATGCGGCGCTTTTCGGCAATAACCAGATCAAGCTGGACCGGATGAAGGAGCCGGATGCAACCGCACATGAGAAGGCGGTTTACTCCTCCTATGAAAGCTACAAACGTTCCGTGATCAATATGATCCGGAGTGAACTGGGTGATTCTCCCACAGCAGTTTCCGGTCTTTCCACGGAATACCAGGATTATATGGAATATATCTGCGAAATGCTGGCCTCCGAGGGGCTCTACGACCGGTCCATGGTAAGTGAGACCGACAAGACCTTCCAGAGCTATATCCACGGAAATATCAGTCTGCAGGATTACCTCCGTTATCTGATCAGTATCGAAGCCATCAAGGTTGCTTCCATTGAACAGATCGATACCTATTATGATTCCGAGGAGATCTACCAGATCCTGAAGAAATACATCCTGGATTATCTGGATGATGACAGCAGTTTCGATAAAATGATGATCCGCGTTATGATCCAGGACGGAACCATTTCCGGCAAGGACGTGATCGATCTTATCTACGAACAGGGTGTGCTGGATGCGGCAGGAGACCAGGAGTATAAGGATTATTGCGCAGGCGCATACAGTTCCTATACCTTCATGACCATGAAGATCCAGAAACTGGATATCACCCCCGCCATGCTGGCACTGAAGCCATGCTCCGGTTCCGTGGTGGTTACGGATGTCCGGACCGGCGAGATCCGTGCGCTTGTCAGCTATCCCAGCTATGACAATAACTATCTTACAAACTTTGTGGATGATGAATATTACACCCAGCTGCTGGAGGATAAGACCACTCCGCTGAATAACCGAGCCCTTACCATGCGTACCGCGCCGGGATCCACATTTAAGGTTGTTTCTTCCATCGCCGGCGTTCAGGAAAATGTCCTTGGTCTGGAAGAGGAGATCGTCGATAAGGGTGTATTTGAAGAAGTATATACCAAGCCGGCATGCTGGCTGTACAACAAGAACGAAGATACCCACGGAAGCGTGGATATCCCCCGTGCACTGGATGTTTCCTGTAACTATTTCTATTATGAAGTAGGCTACCGTCTGGCCACAAAGTCAGGCAAATACGTGGATTCGGAGGGTATCAACGCCCTGAACAAATATGCTTCCATGTTCGGTCTGGATTCCAAGACCGGAATCGAGCTGGATGAGATCACGCCCCACATTTCCGATAATGATGCGGTTACATCCGCCATCGGACAGGGTAAGAATTCCTTTGCGCCGATCCAGCTGTCCCGGTACGTATCCACCATAGCAAACAACGGAACCTGCTATGACCTGACACTTCTGGATCATGTGGAGAATTCCTCCGGCAAGGTGGTGCGGTCGGGAGAACACAAGGTCCACTCGCAGGTCAATATTCCGGACGAACTCTGGGGAAAGGTTCATTCCGGAATGCGTCTCGTAGTTACGGACGACCTGGATTCGGATAAAATGTTGAACGGCATCAAGGTTGCCGTTGCAGGTAAGACCGGAACCGCACAGGAAAACCAGAACGACCCGTCCCATGGTCTGTTCATTTCCTATGCGCCTTATAAATCACCGGAAGTATCGGTTACAACGGTCATTCAGAACGGATATGCTTCGTCAAATGCAGCGGAGCTGACCGGATTTATCTACGCATACATGTATGATAAGGAAGCACTTACAAATTCAAAGCTGACCGGAGAAGGAGCCCTGTCTGATTAATGTTCAAGCGCTATAAACTGAGAGATTTTAACTTCATAATATTTATCGCGGTTACGGCTCTTATGGTGCTCGGCGTGTTCGTGATCAACAGTGCGGATTCCTCCTTCACCATAAAACAGGCAGCCGGCGTGACCGGGGCAGTGATCATAATGATCGTTGTTTCCCTGGTGGATTACCATTTCTGGCTGGATCTCTATATGCTGGTCTACGTGGCGATCCTGGTAATGCTTCTGGCGGTTCTTATGTTCGGTAATACCGTAAACAACGCGACCCGCTGGTTTACCATCGGCGGACTTACCTTCCAGCCTTCGGAGCTTGCCAAGACCCTGATGATCATTTTCATGGCATCGCTGATGCAGAAGATGATCGAAGAGGAGACCGTATCCCGGCCGAAGGGTCTGATCCTGTTCACCGTAAGTATTGCCATTCCCATGCTGCTGATCTTCCGTCAGCCGGACCTTTCCACCACGATCTGTATGGGTGTTGTCATGGTCCTGATGCTGTATCTGGCAGGTCTCAGCTATAAGGTGATCTTCATTACACTGCTGATCCTGATCCCGGCAGCGGGTACATTTATGTGGTATATCCAGCGTCCGGATCAGAAGTTTCTGAACCAGTATCAGGTAGACCGTATCCTTTCCTTCATCTATCCTTCGGATTACCTGGATGTCAATTCCCAGCAGGCAAACTCCGTTATGGCCATCGGTTCCGGACAGCTCTGGGGCAAGGGACTGAATCCGGGAGAGGATGTGGTTACGGTAAGCAATTCCAGGCTGATCTCCGAGCAGCAGACGGACTTCATTTTCTCCGTTATCGGAGAGTCATTCGGCTTCGTCGGAAGCGTTTTGGTTATTGCAATCATTCTACTCATAGTGTTACAATGTATAAGGGTGTCAAGAAGAGCAAAAGATGCAGGCGGTATGCTTCTGGCAGGAGGGGCCGCGTGCCTTTTTGCGATTCAATCTTTTATAAATATCGGGGTTGCAACTGCTGTTTTGCCTAACACGGGAATTCCGCTGCCGTTCATCAGTTACGGACTGACTTCGCTACTGAGTTCGGCCATAATGATCGGCGTTGTTCTGAATGTGGGCATGCAGCCGGAGAGGTATTAATTACTTATAGGGGGAATGCAAATATGAATGTCGTACTCATTTCGCATGATCCGAAAAAGAAGCTGATGCAGAATCTCTGTATCGCTTATCGGGGGATCCTGAGTCATCACACACTTTATGCCACGGAGACTACCGGCCGGCTGGTGGAAGAAGCATCCGGTCTTACGGTTCATAAGTTCCTGGCAGGTCATCTGGGTGGTGTTCAGCAGATCGGTACCCAGATCGAGAGTAATCAGATGGATCTGGTCATTTTCATGCGTGATCCGATGATGCATATGACAGCAACAAATGACTTTGTGAATATCTGCACGCTTTGCGATGTTCACAACATACCCATCGCCACAAATCTTGCCACGGCCGAGCTGATGATCAAATCCCTGGAACGTGGAGATCTGGACTGGCGTGATCTTTACAAGCACTGATTATGATTAGAGTAGGTTTTTTATACATCATTTTACTGATTCTTGTTACCGTAGCCTCCTTCGGGTGGCTGTTTATCCGGAACCACAACTTTGACGATCCCTACAACGGGGATGTGGATATTTCCGGAACACTGGAAGGAATGGTAACATCTACACCGCCCGGATTTATTTCCAAATATGCGGTGATCAAGGACAAAGAAGAAATAAATGCAGAACAGTTTGACGGAAGCACCTATGCTGCGATCATGGTAAACAATGATACAAGAGAATGCCTGGTTGCGCATAATGCCCACGAACGGATCTACCCGGCCAGTATGACAAAGCTGATGACCGGGATTGTTGTGTGTGATGCAATCGAATCCGGCGAACTCAGCATGGACGAAGTGGTAACACTGGACCACGATATTTCTTTCCAGGAAAGCCTTGCCGTTCAGAGTTCCTTATACAAGGGCTGCAAGATTTCCATCCGGAACATGCTGACCGCACTGATGCTTTCATCCTACAATGACTATGCCATCATTCTTGCGGAACGTGTTGCCGGAAGCGTAGATGCATTTGCGGAGAAGATGAATGAGAAGGCCCGTTCCATCGGTGCCACCAATACACATTTTTCCAATCCCCACGGACTTGACGCGCTGGATCACTATACCACCGCATTTGATCTGTATCTGATCGTAAATGAAGCATCGAAGTATGAGATCCTTCATGAGATCGATGAGATGAGTGATTACACCTATTCCTGGGAAGATTCAACCGGAAACACATGGGAAGACACGGCAACGGCAACCAATTATTTTATCACCGGTTCCCAGTCATTACCGTCCAACATCACCATCGGCACCTGGAAGACGGGTACTACGGGCGGTGCCGGAAACTGTCTTACCATGAATGTTATGATCAATGAAGGAAACTATACCATGATGGTTTCCGACAGCATATCAAAAGAAGATCTGTACTCAAAATACGGCATCATGTTTAACCTTGCGAACTAAGAGGAAAAGGAAATGGCGAAGAACAAAAACAAAAAGATCGTTCGGATGAATAAATCCATTCAGATCAACTCGGCATTGATCATATTCGGGATCATTCTCGTATATGTGGTGACGAGTGTATTTTTGTCCCTTCGAAAAGAACCAATTACAACCTACAAGGTTAATTCCAGTAACATCAACAACAATATCATATGTGACGGCATCGCGCTCCGTCAGGAATCGGAGATCGCGGCGGACAAATCCGGATATGTATGCTATTTCGTCCGTGACGGTGAGAAGGTAGCCAAATGGGCACCGGTCTGCACCGTGGATGAGACCGGAAATCTGATCCAGACCGTAGAGCGGAAGAATTCCGATGAGACGAAGTTCAGCAGTGCGGATTATCTCGAGATCCGGAATACCATCGATCTTTATAAGATCAATTATTCCGACAACCGTTTCTTTGAAGTATATAATTTCAAAAAGAACATCGAAAGCAAGGTTCTGGAAATGTCCAACCAGATGCTGATGAAGGAATATGCTGCCCAGGGAAATCTGGCCCAGAGCACGGTCCGGAATCTGAAAGCCCCGGAAAGCGGTATCATCACATACTATACGGACGGATATGAGAAGCTGACACCGGAGACACTGAAGGAATCGGACTTTGACCGTTCCAAATACCAGAGAACACTTCTTAAGAGCGGAGAGATCGTTGAATCAGGAAAGACCATCTATAAGCTGACCTCCAATGAAGCCTGGAATATCTGCTGTTACATCACCATCGATCAGGCAAACCGCCTTCTGGATGAATCCACACTGTATTACAGGATCAATAATGCAGACAATGAGATCAGCGGAAACTATGACATGATCCGTACGGAAAACGGATATGTACTGGTTCTTCCCCTGAATAAATATATGATCGATTACGTGGATGAACGTTTCCTTTCGGTTGAGATCATCCTTGACCGGTTCGAAGGTCTGAAGGTTCCCAACACTGCCATCGTTGAGAAGCAGATCTATAAGATCCCGGTAGCCTATATGGCAGCCGGCGGAAACGAGAGCGGAACCGATAAGGTTTACGTCCAGAGTACGGACGAAGAAGGAAATTCCACGGTTAATCAGGTAGATCCGGACATTTATATGACGGACGATAAATTCTATTACGTGGATCCGGATAAATTCTCCGAGACGGATGTGCTGATCAAGCCGGATTCCAAGGAAACCCTTGCGGTATCAAAGCTGGAGCACGGTAAGCTGAAAGGCGTTTATCTGGCAAATAAAGGTGTTGCCGACTTCACCCGGATCAACATCGTCCGGACCGGTGATGAATTCACCATCGTGGGAACGGGAGACCGGCTCCGCGAGTTCGACAACATCGTCATGGATTCGTCGCAGGTAGTGGAAAATCAGGTGCTGTACTAATCTGCACCGAAGCAGGAAAGAAGGGAAACCATTGATCGAAGAAAATTACAGAGAGGTTCTGGAGAATGTTAAGAAGGCAGCGGTGCGTGCCGGAAGAGATCCGGAGGAGATCACGCTGATCGCGGTATCAAAGACCAAGCCTCTGTCCGAAATCGAAAAACTCATCCGTATCGGCGTTACGGAATTTGGCGAGAACAAGCCGCAGGAACTGAAGGAAAAGTATGAAAATGTATCCACGCCGGTACATTTCCACCAGATCGGACATCTGCAGACCAACAAGGTAAAATATATCATCGACAAAGCAGTTCTGATCCATTCCGTGGATTCCTTACATCTGGCGGAACAGATTCAGAAGGAAGCAGAAAAGCGGGGACTGACCGCTGATGTACTGATCGAAGTCAATGCAGCGGAAGAGGACACAAAGTTCGGAGTTACCATCCCGGAAACCGAAGCGCTGGTGCGGGATATCAGCAAACTTCCCAACATCCGGATCAGGGGACTCATGACAATTGCTCCGTTTGTGGATGATCCCGAAGAAAATCGTCCGGTTTTCCGCATGATGCATCAATTATTACTTGACATAAAATCGCAAAGTATAGATAATGTAGATATGAATGTGCTCTCGATGGGCATGACAAATGATTATGAAGTTGCGATTGAAGAAGGCGCAACTATGGTTCGGGTCGGAACAGCGATTTTTGGGGCCAGAGACTATAGTAAAGTAAATTGAGAGGGAGAGAAAGACATGGCTAAGGGTAGAAAGAGCTTTCTGGATTATTTTCGGGTAAGTGATGCAGATGATGAGGATTACGACGAGGATACCGAAGATCTTTTCGATGAAGAAGATGAGGATGATGAGGGCTTCTCATTCGGAAGAAAAAAGAAAGAAAAACGTGCAGCAGCTCCGCAGCCGCAGATGACTACGCCGCCACCGCGTCCGCAGTATTCCCAGCCGGCTCCGGCTCCGAGACAGACTGCTCCGTATCAGCCCGCTGCAAGTACAAGTTCGTATACAGCAGCTTCTACAACACCGCGCAAAAAACCGCGTAATGATGAGAAGCTGGTTTCCTTTGATAATCAGAGAAGACAGAATTATAAGCCGTCAAGTGAGGTTTACGTGATCAAGCCTCAGGAATTTGACGACGCACAGACTGTTTCGGATTTCCTGAAGGCAGGAAAAACCATTGTGATCAACATGGAAGGCGTTCAGCTGGATCCGGCACAGAGAATCATTGATTTCATCGGTGGTGCATGCTATGGCCTCGGTGGAGATCTTCGTGCGATTTCATCCAATATCTTTATTGCAGCACCGGATAATATCGAGGTTTCCGGTGATCTGAGAGATGAGATCCTGAATGAGTCCACATTATCACCTCAGCTTGGAAAGTATTGATCCGGTTTGAGGTAGTATTAGAAGGAGAAGTTGCCAATGCTTACACCCGTAGATATTCAGCAGAAAAAATTCAAAACCGGGATAGGTTACAATAAGGACGACGTGAATCAGTTTTTTCACGAAGTCTCCGTAAGCTATGAAGAACTGTACCGTTCCAATGCTGATCTGAAGGAAAAGGTTATTACCATGACCGATACACTTCAGCATTATAAGGCAACAGAGGATAATCTTCAGAAATCCCTCCTTCTTGCTGAGAAGAATACAGAAGAACAGAAGACAAATGCACAGAGAGAAGCCAGAAATATTGAGGCTGAAGCCAGAAGCCGTGCCAATGAGATCGTTAAGGACGCACAGGCACAGCTGGAATATATGGAAAAACGCATGGAAGAGCTGAGAGATCAGTATGCGGACTATAAGCAGAAGTTTACGGATACGATCCGTACACACCTTCGTCAGCTGGGCGAGTGGGATTTTGATCAGGATGCCAAGGCTGATGGAAAAGAGGATTCTCAGAAAAAGAATGAACCGCGCAGCGGTTTCGGTGGAATCGGCGGAATGGAAAGCGAGTTCGGTTTCCAGTTCGGCGATGCACCTTCCAGAGACAATTCCGGATCAGGACTTGGCGGTCCGGGTTCTGTCGGTGCTTCCAGAGAAGACCGTCGCAGCAGCGCTGCAAATGTTTACGGTTCTGTTCTTGGTGGTGAAGGGTTCGATCCCTTTGCCGGTATGTAAATCTTTATGATGCATGAAAGAGGTCGGTTCTTTATTCCTTCGATCGGGGATAAAAGAACCGACCACTTATATGTGCAGGAATGTTAATCTTTTAGTGAGGTTTGATCATATGCGCAGAAAAAGCTACATGTTAATGGTTTTTGGAATCCTCCTGGCCGTTTTTACCGATCAGCTGACGAAATGTCTGGTGGTCCGTTCCATGGAAGTGGGAGACAGCATTCCACTGATCAAGGATGTATTTGAGATCCATTATATCCAGAATTCGGGAATGGCCTGGGGAATGTTTTCCGGAAGGACCAGTATCCTGGCCATCCTCAGTGTCATCATGGTCCTGGCGCTTCTTTACGTCTATCATAACATTATCGACGGACGTTATTACCGGCCGCTCCGGGTCCTGATCATTTTTATCATCGGCGGAGCCGTAGGAAATCTGATCGACCGTTTCATGCTGGGATATGTGGTTGATTTCCTGTATTTCAAGCTGATCAACTTCCCGGTATTCAACGTGGCTGACATCTATGTAACCATGGGTGTGATCCTTCTTGTACTTCTCATGCTGATCAAATACAAAGGGAAGGATCTGGATGTTCTCCTGGGAGACGGAATCCGTCTGGAGGATGGCTCCTACAAAGAGAAGAAGCGTAAGAAAAAGGGTGCGGCTGCAGAGGTAGAAGCGACTGCGGAAGTGACAAAAGAAGCAGAAGAAGCAGCCAAGGAAGAGACAGAAGTGAAGACGGAAGAGAAGTCAGTAGAATAAGAAGCGTACACCGGCATGCAATGAGGAAGAGAGATGGAACAAACGAAGGATCACAACTTCATAGAATTCACTCCCGAAACGGAAGAGGAGAATCTTCGTCTGGATAAATATCTGGCGGATTCCATGCCGGACTATTCCAGAAGCTACATCCAGCAGCTGATCCGGGACGGGGCGGTCTTCGTAAATCAGAAGCCCGTGAAGGCATCCTACAAAACAAAATGCGGTGATTTCATCTCTGTCAGCATCCCGGAACCGGAGAGATTGGAAATTGAACCGGAGGATATTCCTCTGGATATCGTATATGAGGATGACTCCCTCCTGGTTGTAAATAAGCCCCAGGGAATGGTGGTTCATCCTGCAGCCGGTCATACCGGCGGAACCCTTGTAAATGCACTGATGTATCACTGTCACGATTCCCTTTCCGCCATCAACGGCGTTCAGCGTCCGGGCATCGTTCACCGGATCGACAAGGATACCAGCGGTCTTCTGGTGGTATGTAAGACCGATCAGGTTCACAGGAATCTGGCACTTCAATTTGCGGAACACAGCATTCAACGAATTTATACGGCCATCTGTCACGGGAAAGTAAAGGAATCCGGCACGGTGGATGCGCCGCTGGCAAGAGATCCGAAGGACCGGAAAAAGATCACGATCCGTCCGGACGGACGCCATGCAGTGACACATTTTGAACCGGTACAGGAACTGAAACAGGATTTCACACTGATCCACTGTAAACTGGAAACCGGAAGGACTCATCAGATCCGGGTGCATATGGCATCACTCCGGCATCCGATCCTGGGGGATCCGGTCTACGGACCGAAGAAATGCCCGTTTCATCTGGAAGGTCAGCTGCTTCACGCAGGCACGCTGGGCTTTGTTCATCCCGCAACCGGCGAATGGATGGAGTTTTCCAGTGAACTACCGGAACATTTTCAAAAGATGCTGCGGATCCTTACACCTGAAGAGAAATAAATTATACGGAGAATCATACATGGAAACCAGGAGTGCGGTACAACTGAATAAGAAAGCGGACGAAGACCGGCTGAACCGGGAATTCCGTCATGTAGCCACACACGTTTCCGTGGTGAGCATCATCGGAAATATACTGCTGACCATTCTGAAGCTGGTTGCCGGCATCCTTGCGCATTCCGGCGCAATGATCAGTGATGCGGTGCATTCCGCCTCGGATGTTGTAAGCAGCTTCATCGTGATCATCGGGGTCCGTCTGGCAGGACGCGCACCGGATGACGATCATCCTTACGGACACGAGCGGTTTGAGTGCGTTGCGGCGATGATCCTGGGCGTGATCCTTTTTGTGGCAGGCGCAGAGATCGGTATTTCCGCGATCCGTACCATCAGCAGGGGAACAGACCAGATCACGGTTCCCGGGATCCTGGCTCTGATCGCAGCCATTATTTCCATTGTCGGTAAAGAGGCAATGTTCTGGTATACCTATCGTGCCGCAAAGCAGATCCGTTCTACGGCACTTAAAGCAGAGGCATGGCATCACAGAAGTGATGCGCTTTCCTCCATCGGTGCGCTGATCGGTATCGGCGGTGCGAGAATGGGTCTTCCGATCCTGGAGCCCATCGCCAGCATCGTGATCTGTCTTTTCATTTTCAAGGTGGCCATTGATGTATTTCATAATGCCATTGATCAGATGGTGGATCACTGCTGTGATGATGAAACAGAAGAGAAGCTTCGTGCCTGTGCTACACGCCAGGAAGGTGTGAAAGGAATTGATGTCCTTCACACCCGTATGTTCGGTGCCCGTGTCTACGTGGATATCGAGATCCGTGTCGACGGTGAGATGCGTCTGACGGATGCACACAGGATCGCGGAAAATGTTCATGATGCTTTGGAAAATGAATTTCCCGAGATCAAGCATGTCATGGTACATGTGAATCCGGATGAATAAGACAAGAATAAGGTGACTTCAATGAATACATTTATAAAAAAATCAGGCTTTTTCGGAGACAAAGCCTTTTACAAAATGGTCTTCGGGATCGCTATCCCGATCATGGTCCAGAACGGTATTACAAACCTGGTAAGCCTGCTGGACAATATCATGGTGGGACAGATCGGAACAGAGCAGATGTCCGGTGTCGCCATCGTAAACCAGTTAATGTTTATATTCTTCCTCTGCATCTTCGGAGGACTTTCCGGCGTCGGTATTTTTACCGCGCAGTACTACGGATATAAGGATGACGAAGGAATTCGTCATACCTTCCGATATAAACTCTGGCTGGGACTCATTTTGGTTGTTCTGGCTCTTTTTATTTTTTTAACCTTTGGAGCAGATCTGATCCAGCTGTATCTGAACGGAAGCGAAGACGGCGGAGACCTGGCAGCGGCAAAAGATTACGGGGTCAGTTACCTTCGGGTGATCCTGATATCCCTGCCGGCCATCTATATATCACAGCTTTATTCCAGCACCCTTCGGGAGTGCGGGGAAACAAAGGTTCCGATGCTGGCCAGTGTCATTGCCGTACTCGTAAATCTCGGACTGAACTACATTTTGATCTTCGGTCACTTCGGATTTCCGAAGCTGGGAGTCATCGGTGCGGCGCTTGCAACAACCATTTCCAGATACGTGGAAATGCTGGTC
>CADBOV010000063.1 GCA_902796385.1 uncultured Lachnospiraceae bacterium | reverse complement strand
GATACCTGTTGTCTGCCGCTGCGGCTTTATGCCTGATCATCGGAACTGCGGCAACGGTCAATGCCGCAAAGCCTCAGGCAGCTGAAACGAAGGCGGCAGAGACAAAAGCGGCCGAAACGAAGGCAGCAAAGACAAAAGCGGCCGAAACGAAGGCGACAGAGACAAAGGCAGCCGAAACCGGAGTCGGCTTTAAAGATAATATTTCTCCAGAGATCCAGAACGCCAAGTGGGGAACAGAGCTGGAATTTGATATCTATTACATTGAGTGTGTTTTCCCTGTCCGCAAGATCGATCTTTTGAATAGATCGCTCAAGGATCTGCCCAACGAACTGTATGCCTGTGCAGCTGCTTTGGATCCGGAAAAGAAGCAGATCGTTCCGGTGCTGATAAAAGGCTCAGATTATAATGAAAAGATATCACAGAGAGGGATCGACCTTACTCCCAGGACCTACAGGCACCCGGCAAAGCTGAAAGGTAAGGTCGTATACAGTGATGACTATGAGGACGAAGTGCTGGAGAAGACCGGAAGCGCAAAAGTCCTTGAGTTGGTTTCTCTGGAGGAACCGGTACGGAAGTTTGATGAAAAGTCAGCATCCCGGCTTGATGCCAAGACAAAGGAAGGTGAAGCCGCAGTCGCAGAGAATATCCGAAAGCTTAAATATGTCGACTATACCTATACTAAGGTCGGAATGGAATTTGGGACGTATGAGAATCGACTGGATTATTTCATCCTGGAAGCGACGCTCGATGATGCGAAGGCATCAAAGGTATATATCGCTGTTAAACCTGATGACTATGTGAAAAGTCTGGATCCTGGATTTAAATATAAGTTTGATAAGAAGGCGTTTTTTAAGAAAGATATTGGGGAATTTAAGGAATTAAAGTTTAATGCGGATCCGATCACTATATACGGATATGCGGAGGATCCGGAGCTTCTGGAAGAAGGCCTCACAAAAAAGACAGATAAAAGAATACTGATCTATGACCACATAAAGCGATAACTGAAAAGATCAGCAGTGATGACGAATGCCGCCCGGTATAGCCGGGCGGCATTTTTGTAAGAAACGGTTATATCGTTGGGACAATATATGCAACTTTGCAAAAAAACCGGACAGATAAGATGAAATGTCAATTGAATAAAAGATGGTTGTCTGAGATAATAACATTTATATGGGAAGCGATCAGTTAATAAGTTGCATTAATTGTCATTAGAATTATGAATAAAAAGGATGAAAAGATGTATTGTCCACATTGCATGCAGTATTTTGCACAGGATATGACCGCTTACAGGAGCTGCCCCGAATGCGGAGGATCATTACAGATCCAGAACGAACCGTATCAGCTGCCGGTCGGAACGATACTTGCGGGAAGATATTATATCGGAAAGACGATAGGTCAGGGCGGGTTCGGAATCACTTATGTCGGCTGTGATACCAGACTGAATCTGAAGATCGCGGTCAAAGAATACTTTCCGCAGGGACTGGTAGGGCGTATCAGCACCTACAGCAGGGAAGTGACGGTGACTGCAGGTGACCGGAAGGCAATATACGAAAGAGAAAAGAATAAATTTATAGCTGAAGCGAGGATACTGGCGGAATTTGAGGGAAATCCCAACGTTGTAAGCGTAAAGGACATCCTGACGGAGAACAATACCGTCTATATCCTGATGGAGTTCATTGAAGGCATCACTCTTGAGGAATACAGGAAGAAGAGGGGGAAGTTGTACTTCCCGGAAGCTGCAGCAATGCTGGACCCGGTAATGGAAGCCTTGGAAGAGATACACGGGAGAGGACTGATCCACCGGGATATCAGCCCGGGCAACATCATACTCACCCGAAGAAATACAATGAAGCTTCTGGATTTTGGAGCAGCGCGGGATTTTACGAATGAAGAAGAGAGCATGTCTGTGATCCTGAAACCTGGGTTTGCTCCGGCGGAACAGTACAACAGGCATGGACAGCAGGGGCCGTGGAGTGATGTCTACGCGCTTTGCGCGACGATCTACCGCCTGATCACTGGCATAACACCGGAAAACTCCCTGCAGAGAAT
>CADBOV010000062.1 GCA_902796385.1 uncultured Lachnospiraceae bacterium | reverse complement strand
TCAGCCCGGAGATCCTTCCGATACCAAGTGCATTAAATATCTGAAGCGTGCCAACGGCTTTATGCCCCTGACCTATGTATGCTTCAAGGATTACGACGAAACCATTCCGAACAAGCTGGTAGCTTTCAAGAAGCAGGAGATCAAAAATACATTTGGCGAATATCTGGCAGCAAACGGCTTAAAGCAGCTGCGTCTGGCTGAGACGGAGAAATATGCCCATGTAACCTTCTTCTTCAACGGCGGTCTGGAAGAGCCGAACAAGGATGAGGACAGAATCCTCGTTAATTCCCCGGCGGTTGCAACATACGATCTTCAGCCGGAAATGAGCGCACCGGAGGTTAGCCGGAAGCTGAACGAGGCAATCCGTTCCGATCAGTATGATGTGATCATCATCAACTTCGCAAACCCGGATATGGTTGGTCATACAGGCGTACTTTCCGCTGCGATCGCTGCAGTAGAGAAGGTTGACGAGTGTGTAGGCTCCGCTGCCGAGGCAGTAAAGGAGAAGGACGGTGTTCTCTTCATCTGTGCAGATCATGGTAACTGTGAGCAGATGCTGAACTATGAAACAGGCGCACCGCATACCGCGCATACAACAAATCCGGTACCGTTCATCCTGTACAACTACGATCCTGCTTATACACTGAAGGAGGGCGGAAAGCTCTGCGATATCATCCCCACACTGCTGGAGATCATGGAAATGCCTCAGCCGGCTGATATGACAGGCCAGTCACTGTTGATCAAAAAATAGGACCGTGATCCTGTATAACGGCAGAGGACAGATATGAAGATACAATTCATTTTTCATAGTTCCTACCTGGTCGAGCTGGATTCCTGCTATCTTCTGTTTGATTATTATCAGGGAGAACTACCGGAACTCCGGGGAGATAAACCGCTTTATGTGCTGGCAAGCCATGTGCATTATGATCATTTTTCTCCCGTGGTTTTCCAGTTGGCAAAGAAATATCCGGGTGTAACCTACATTTTGTCGGATGATATTTCCGAAATGCTTTGCCGGGATGCGGTGGAGGAACTTGGAATCGAAGAACCGGAGATCCTCTGGATCCGTCCGGAAATCGAATATACACTTCCGGAGTTTCGTGTGGAAGCGTATCCTTCCACGGACCAGGGAGTCAGCTTTCTGGTGGAAGCGGACGGAAAAAGAATTTTCCACGCGGGAGACCTGAATGACTGGTGCTGGCCGAATGTGCCGAATTCCAGGAAGGAGACCATGCAGCGGGATTATTTTGAGATCCTGGAACTCCTCGGATCCTTCCTTCGGGTGGATGATGACCGGAAACTGGATGTGGTCATGCTTCCGATGGATCCGGTGCTCGGAGACGGACAGTTTCAGGGCCCTGTAGAGTTTCTGAGGCGTATTCCGGTCCGGTATGCTTTCCCCATGCATATGTGGGAACGGTATTCCGTGGGAGAGGAATTTCTCCGGGAGTATCCGGAGTATAAGGGGAGTTTTCAACCGGTGCGGACGCCGGGACAAACATTCCTGCTTGACAAGGACGGGCTGACAGAATTAAAATGAGGTCCGAAGGTCAGGAAAATTTCGGGACTTTCAAAAAGTTTCATATAGTACGGGAGCTGACGGATGTCGGCTGAGAGGAGGCGTATTCCCGCTTCGACTGAACCTGATTTGGATAATGCCAACGTAGGGATTTTTTATGCGAGTAAAAGGCAGTCCTATTGGGCTGCCTTTTTTTCGGGGAAAGGAGTTTGTATGCTGAAGGAATGCTGGAAAAATGTACAGGACAGAACGCCGCTGGTACATAATATCACGAATTATGTCACGGTAAATGACGTGGCAAATGTACTGCTGGCCTGTGGCGGAAGCCCCATCATGTCGGATGAGCCGGAGGATGTGGAGGATATCACGGCCATCTGCGGAGGACTGAATATCAATATCGGAACCCTGAACCAGAGCAGTATTCAGGCAATGTTCCTGGCAGGCAGGAAAGCAAATCAGCTGGGTCATCCGGTACTTCTGGATCCGGTGGGAACCGGCGCTTCCCGGCTGAGGACCGGTACGGCAAACCGGCTGGTGAAGGAGATAAAGCTGACGGCGATCCGCGGGAACATTTCCGAGATTAAAACCATTGCCTTCGGGCAGGGGACCACGAAGGGTGTGGATGCGGATGTGGCGGATGCGGTTACGGAGGAGAGTCTTCCGGCTGCGGTTGCATTTGCAAAGAATCTGGCGAAGCGCCTGGATACGATCATCGTGATCACCGGTGCCATCGACATCGTTGCAGATGCCGGAACCGCATATGTGATCCGGAACGGACGCCCGGAGATGGGCAGGATCACCGGAACGGGATGCCAGCTGTCAGGTCTTTTGACCGCTTACCTTACGGCGAATCCGGAGCAGCTGCTGGAGGCTGCGGCTTCCGCGGTTGTACTGATGGGCGTTGCGGGAGAGATCGGCTGGGAGAATATGCTGCCGGGAGACGGCAATTCCACTTACCGGAACCGGATCATTGATGCAATCTTCAACATGGATGCGGAAACGCTGGAGAACCGGGCGAAGGTTGAGCAGATGTGACGGAAGAGGAAGGAAACCGGAAGCATGACGGAATGCGTGATGGAAATAGAAGCGAGGTTAACATAACATGAATATTCGGAAAGAGGATCTGCTGCTGTATGCAGTTACGGACCGGCACTGGCTGGCGGAGGGTGAACCCCTTTCCCGTCCGGTGCGGCAGGCACTGGAGGGCGGAGCAACCCTGATCCAGCTGAGAGAAAAGGAACTGGACGAGGCCGCATTTGAACAGGAAGCACTTGAGATGAAAGAACTCTGCCGGGAATACCGGGTTCCGTTCATCGTCAATGACAATGTGGAGCTGGCGGTACGGGTGGACGCAGACGGCGTTCACGTGGGACAGAGCGATATGGAGGCCGGAAGGGTAAGAGAACTGATCGGACCGGACCGGATCCTCGGAGTTTCGGCGGAAACCGTGGAGGATGCGATCCGTGCGGAAAAGGCGGGCGCGGATTATCTCGGGGTCGGAGCGGTATTTCCCACGGGCTCCAAGGATGATGCGGCGGATGTGTCTCCGGAAACGCTGAAGGCGATCTGCGAAGCAGTCCGGATCCCGGTGGTTGCCATCGGCGGGATCACATATGAAAATGCAGGAAAGCTGGAAGGGAGTGGAATCGTGGGAATATCCGTGATCAGCGCGATCTTCGGGCAAAAGGATATCAGGGAAGCGACAGAGCGCCTGAAGATACGGGCTGCACAACTGTTTTCCGAAGTGTAGAACAACAAAGCGTAGAACGACAAAGCGCAGAACAACAAAGCGTAGAACGACAAAGCGCAGAACAACAAAGCACAGGTCAAGGAAATGATCAGCGGTACATTGGGGGCACCACCTTGTATCGCTATACAAAATAAGTGTAGATCATCAGCAACATTTACGGGTGTTCAGAGAACAGCCACACAAAAGAAAGGAAGGGAACGATGAAAAAAGCACTTACGATCGCAGGAAGCGATTCCAGCGGAGGCGCCGGTATTCAGGCAGATTTAAAGACCATGACTATGAATGGTGTATATGGGATGACAGCCATCACGGCACTCACAGCCCAGAACACGACCGGCGTTACGGGGATTTTGGAGGTAGATCCGGGATTCCTGAAGCAGCAGATAGATGCTGTATTTGAAGATATTTTTCCCGATGCGGTAAAGATCGGTATGGTATCCTCATCCGAGCTTATCAGGGTAATAGCTGAAAGGCTCACTTTTTACGGAGCAAAAAACATAGTTGTGGATCCTGTCATGGTAGCGACCAGTGGTTCAAAGCTCCTGCAGGATGAGGCGATAGACACGCTTACTTCCTGTCTGTTACCAAAAGCAAGTGTTGTAACTCCCAATATCCCCGAGGCAGAAATACTTTCCGGGATGAAAATCGAAACCGAAAAAGATATGGAAAAAGCCG
>CADBOV010000061.1 GCA_902796385.1 uncultured Lachnospiraceae bacterium | reverse complement strand
TGAAGTTAAAGTCCGCAAAGCTTAACATGAAGCAGGATGGTACGGCAGCGCCTGAAGAAACGCTGACGCTTCCGGCTCCGACACAGGAAGATGGTGCTTACAAGTATACCATCAGTAAGCAGCTGACAACCTCAGTATCCACGGAGTTCACTGAGATCCGGCTTGATCTTGAGACAGATGCTACGGTGACAATATCCCATGATTCCGGTATTCTCGGATTCGATATTACCGATCCGCAGGTTGATTATGCTGATAAAGACGGAGTGTTTAGTATTGACGACCTGATCACGGATCAGACCTGGCTTCGGGATTTGAGCATCATCTTTACCTTCCGTGACAAGACGAAAGATGAGGATCCCTCGGCTCCGGCATCAGCAGGTAAGTTCCAGACCGGATTTGATAAGGATTCGCTGCTTGTAGGGACTGAATCCAAGGGATTTAACAAGGCAGCTGCTGAAATTGCGGTAGATGGGGACGGAAAAAGCGGTACCCTGACCGTTAATATTAATGAATCCAAGAGTGCCACAACCGGTACCAGCGTGAAGGTTGTGATCCAGGATAAAGCCGGAAATCAGTATATCTTCCCGGAAAGCACATTCTACATCGACAAGACTCCGCCGGTTCCGACCATCAAGGTTGAGGGCAGTGCTAAGTCGGATCTGTCATATCACGGAGACCCGAAGGTTTCCTATTCGATCAAAGAGGAGCTGGGAATAGCTGAGACAAAGCTTGATATTAAGAGAGACGGAGTATCGGTAGGAACGGTTTACTCTACGGATAAAACCATGGCAGATAAAAAGCTGAGTGAACTGCTTGGTTCCAAGCCGCAGGATGGTAAATATGAAATCACCCTGTCGGTAGCAGATAATCCGGTTGGAGATGTGGACGCTCCGTTGCACGGTTATTTACCGGTAGAAACAACGATCAGCTTCACGCTTGATAACGAGGCACCTGTACCGGACCTTGAGATTCAGAATATTGATGTATATAAGAACCCTGTTACATATTCCAATCCGGACAGCGGACTGACCTATGAATATGACAAATATACTAAGAACAGTCCGGTACGTATTACCTGCTCGGTAAAAGGAGACGATGTTGCTTACATCGACGTAATGGATCAGGGAATCACGAAACTTCGTAAAAAAGATTTTAGTTCCAAGAATAAGGCAACATTGATCGTTGAGGGTGATTTTGAACATGATATCACCATCAAGGCAATCGACAATGCCGGAAATGTATCAAAGATCCGGAGAGTTAAATTTACGATCGATCAGACTGCTCCGGAGCTTGTCACAACACTGGACGGACCGGCTTATGATCCGAACAAGAGTTATTATCAGAACGAAGATACGGTCGTTGGTATTGCATATAGCAAATCTGAGCAGAACATTGATCCGGAAGGTCTGATTCAGGGGCTGAAATATACACCGTTTAACCAGCCTGAGCAGCCGGAAGAATCGGCGGTAATTAAGCCGGGCAGCTATACTTTCTCAAAGAACGGTAATTATGTTCTGACTTATACGGCAACGGATTTAGCGGGAAATTCTTCGAAAAAGGTTGTAAAGTTCACACTGGATAAGATTTCACCGAGAACCGATATCCTGTTTGCAAATCCGGAGGACGCACCGAAGTTCGAGAAGTATCATTCGACCTATACAAACAAGGTAACAGGAACCACTTATAACTATGCTACGTATTTTAATAAGTCGGTGAATCTGAAATTTGAAGTTGAAGACCCGACGATCAGTTCTGTTTCCGTTAAGGATGCTGTTAACGGTGGAACGCCGAAGGAAATCCTTGTTCTTTCGAATTTCAATATGGAAATGGGAAAGAAGATTGCAACCGCAAAGATCGAGGGACAGGGAACACATGTGGTAACGATCAATGCAAAAGACCGGTGCGGCAATGTTGCTGCAACAAGGAAGGTTACCTTTGTGATCGATACCGACAGACCGAGTGTTTCAACGTCACTGAACGGAGTACCGTTCCCGAACGGCGGAGCAACCAGATATCTGAATGTAAATGGTTCAGTGGCAGTCAGTGTAAGTGATGTCAATAAGGATGAAACAGATCTGACCAGAACCATGAAGACGACGCCTCCGGGATCGTCGACAAGCACATCCTCGGCAAAGATGCCGGAAGGTGCTGAAAGCTACACCGGAGAAGCTGATTATGAAGTAACTTATGTGGCAGTTGACCGTGCAGGAAATGCAAGTAGTCCGGTAACACTGAGCTTCCGCGTAGATAAGACAGCTCCGCAGCTTCGGATCAGCGGTGCAGCAGACGGCGGAACATCTACAACCAGCGTGACTGCATCTTACAATGTGATCGAGGCATTCTATGCCGATATGGTTTCCGCAGTTGTAAAGGTTTACCAGAAGAATGACGGAACTTCGGAAAGACTGCTTCGTCAGGTTGACTTTAAGGCAACCGGCCAGAATTCAACCATGTCAGAGCTCTTCCGTGAAGACGGCGAGTACAGATTTGAGTTTGATGCTGAGGATAAGGCAGGAAATAAGGCACATACAGTTTACAGCTTTATCGTAGATGCAACAGCTCCGACAATTGTACTGAGCGGTGTTAAGAATTACGAGAAGACCAAGACGGATGTTGACCTGGATGTTCTTGTAAAAGAAAACTTCTATCTTACCAATAAGCTGAATATCGATGGTACAAAGGTGGATATCGAAGGTAAGAAGAGTGATCTGAAGGTTGATTCGATCAATGCGAATTCCGGACGGGAAGTTACCATTTCCCAGCACTACAAAGATGACGGTGTCTATGATGTCAATGTAGTGTCCAAGGACAGAGCAGGCAACGAAGCAAAACAGAATGTACATTTCACCATCGATAAGACAGCTCCGGTGATCGGAGATCTCTCCGCATATGACGGAACCGTACTGAATAAGTTTGTATGGGATATCGATGAGGATAAGCTTGTTACGGACCTGACACCTTGCAAGGTAACCATCTATCTGGATGGTATGGAGTATGACGGTGTATCCGAACTTTCGGACGGTTCACACGTTCTTCGCGTTACTGCAGTGGATGAGCTTGGAAATGAGTCCAGTAAGGAAGTGACCTTCCAGCTGGATCAGATCGCTCCGAACATCATCATCAGCGGAATCGAAGATAAGCAGACCATTGAAGAGCCTGTAGAGATCAAGGTTGCATTGCAGCTGGATGAAGATACACTGGACGATGTTAAGCTGAATGACAAGCTTCAGCTTCTGAGCGGAAATACATCTACATTTAAGGTAGATGCCGCAGGAGATTATAAGCTTGTGATCCGCGCACATGATAAGGCAGGCAACAAGAGCGAGGTTGAGTGGACATTCACTTACGGCTCGAAGTTCAACTGGTGGTGGATCGTGGCAATCGGCGGAGGACTTCTCCTTCTGCTTCTCATCATCTTGCTGATCCGCAAGAGGAGCTGGAGCCAGAAGAAGTAAGACCGGGCGAAAGGCCATAAAAAGAAATGATGAAAGAGGACGGTTCTCTTACAGCAGAAGGCTGAGGTAAGAGAAACCGCCCTCTCTTTCTTCTGAAGAACGACGACCGGGGATAAGATTGGAAGGAAATACGATGAACCGATTTAAGGCAGTAGTTTTTGATATGGATGGAGTGATCTTTGACTCCGAACGGATCTACCGGATGATGGAGCACAGGCAGGCGGCGGTATACGGACTGCCGGATGAGAAGGTGGAACCCTTCTGTGAGCTGATCGCGGGGGGGACGAAGGAGACCAACCGGATCCATTTTGAGAATATGTTCGGAACTAAGATCGATTATATGGAATTCCGTGCCGGCGTAAATGCCGGGGTGGATGCGTACGGACGAGATCCGGGATTTGACGTAAAGCCCGGGATACGGGAACTCCTGGCTTTTTTGAAGGAAGAGAAGGTTCTGGTGGCGCTGGCAACCTCCACCGCCGCGGAACGGGCGGAGTATCACCTGAAAAGGCACGGATTATATGAATATTTTGACCGGATCATTTACGGAAATATGGTTGCCCACGGGAAACCGGAGCCGGACATCTTCCTTCGGGCATGCGAGGAGCTGAAGGTGGAACCCGCTGAGGCGATCGCTGTGGAGGATTCCGTTAACGGGATCATTTCGGCTTCACGGGCAGGACTATACACCGTTATGGTGGTGGATCTGATCAGACCGAACGAAACCGTCCGGGAGCATGCGGATGAGATCCTGGAAAATGCCCTGCAGATCCGCGAACTCTTTCAATAATTTTTCTTTGCATTTATATGGGAATGTGTTATAATGTCCTCTGAACTTTGCCTGAAAGAACAGGCTGACGAGAAATCGGAGGATAAAATCATGGAGAGAATCAAGACTTTAACCGAAACAACTTATCAGGAAACCATGGTACAGGGCGGATGCGGTGAGTGCCAGACATCCTGCCAGTCTGCATGCAAGACTTCCTGTACAGTAGGAAATCAGAGCTGCGAGAATCAGTAAAAATCAGATACATGGCCCTGAAATAGGAAACTAAAGATGAAGGGGACCATCCTGAGGGATAGTCCTCTTTGCTTGCATGGAGAGCGAAATGAAACAGGTACATCAATTTAAGAATAACGGATATAATATCGTCCTGGATGTGTGCAGCGGTTCTGTGCATGTGGTGGATGATCTGGTTTACGACCTGATCGCTCTTTATGAGAAGCATACAAAAGAAGAGGTTTTGGATCAGCTGGCCGGAGCGTATCCCGAAGAAACGAAGGAAAGCATAGCGGAAGCGTATCAGGCGGTACAGCAGCTGGAAAAGGACGGACGTCTTTTTGCAGAGGATCAGTACCAGGATGCGGTGATCGATTTTAAAAAGAGGAAAACGGTCGTAAAGGCGCTGTGCCTGAATGTTTCCCATGATTGTAATCTGGCATGCAAATACTGCTTTGCCGGACAGGGAGAATATCACGGGGACCGTGCGCTGATGTCGGCGGAAGTCGGCAAACAGGCGCTGGATTTCCTGATCGCGAACTCCGGAAACCGGAAGAATCTGGAAGTGGATTTCTTCGGCGGAGAGCCTCTTATGAACTTTGATGTGGTGAAGGAGCTGGTGGCTTACGGCCGTGAGCGGGAAAAGGAAACAGGAAAGAATTTCCGTTTCACCCTTACCACAAACGGAGTTCTGTTAAATGATGAAGTGATCGAATTCGCCAACAGGGAGTTGAAGAATGTGGTTCTTTCGGTGGACGGAAGGCGCGAGGTAAATGATGCCATGCGGCCGACCCGGAACGGGAAGGGCAGTTATGACCTCATCATGCCGAAATACAGGCATTTCAAGGAAAAGAGAAACGGCGAGTATTATATCCGCGGAACATTTACACATCACAATCCGGACTTCTGTTCGGATGTGCTTTCCCTGATGGATGAAGGCTTTGATGTGATCTCCATGGAGCCGGTGGTTGCACCGCCGGAAGAGGATTATGCGATCCGTGAAGAGGATGTTCCGAAGCTTCTGGAGCAGTATGACCGCCTGGCGGCAGCGCTGGTTGAGCGTGCCAGGGCAGGAAAGCCGGTTACATTTTTCCATTTTATGATCGACCTGACCGGCGGCCCCTGCGTATATAAAAGACTCTCCGGATGCGGATCCGGAACCGAGTACCTGGCGGTTACGCCCTGGGGTGACCTGTATCCCTGCCATCAGTTCGTGGGAGATGAGAAGTTTCTCCTGGGAAATGTGCGTGACGGGATTCAGCGGACCGAGCTGGTGGATGAGTTTAAATGCAATAATGTATATGCAAAGGATAAGTGCAGGGAATGCTTTGCGCGGTTCTATTGCAGCGGCGGATGTGCCGCAAATGCATATCAGTTCCACGGTAAGATCCTGGAAGCTTATGATATCGGCTGCGAGCTGGAGCGTAAGCGTGTGGAATGCGCGCTGATGATGAAGGCGGCGCTGGCAGATCTTCCGGATGCCCCGAAGGGGAACGCGGACTGTGAGGACAGGGATGTCTGTGAGGAGATCTGTAAATAAAGGATCTCACCATGATTCAGGAATTCTGTGATTCAGGAATTCTGTGATTCAGGGATTTTCATGATTCAGTACATTTACCGGGGAAACCGGTTGATGATAGAAGTTAAGGAGTGAAACGATGAAGAAAGCAAAGAGAAATGCGGTGCTGGCGCTTCTCCTGTTTGTCCTTCTGGTAGCGGGATTCGTATATACGATCCTGTTCGGACTCGGAGAAACAAAAGCCGGACGTGCAGAGGATATCGTTCTGGGTCTCGACCTTCGGGGCGGTGTCAGTGTAACCTATGAGATTGTAGAAGATGATGCTTCTGATTCTGCAATCGCTGCAACAAAAGACAAACTGCAGCGAAGAGTTGATAACTACAGTACGGATGGTGAGGTTTACCAGGAAGGTAGCAACCGTCTTACCGTAGAAATCCCGGTGGATACCAGTAAGTATGACCCGAACAAGATCCTGGATGAGATGGGACGCCCGGGTACACTGGAATTCATGGATACGACCAACTACGAGCTGTTTAAAGCCGGCAAGGAGTATACAGCAGCGCTGACCGGTTCCGATGTAAAGGAAGCACAGGGAGGTATCCGCGAGGATCAGACCACCGGCCAGAAAGAAAATGTTGTATCTCTTCAGTTTACCGAAGAAGGTGCAAAGAAGTTTGCAGAGGTTACAGCTGCAAATGTCGGAAAACCGGTTTATATCGTATATGACGGTACGGTTGCAAGTGCACCGACCGTAAATGAAGCGATCACCGGCGGAAGTGCTGAGATCAACAACATCAGTACCTATGAAGAGGCTGAGTCCCTGGCAAGCACCATCAAGATCGGTGCCCTGCCGCTTACTCTTCGCGAGCTGCGCTCCCAGGTTGTGGGCGCTAAGCTGGGTAGTGATGCGGTTTCCACATCCCTTCTGGCAGGTGCGGTCGGTCTCGGAATCGTATTCCTGATCATGATCTTTGTATTCCGTTTCCCGGGATTCATTGCATCTATCGCTCTTTCCGTATATGTAATCCTGGAGCTGTTCTTCCTGCAGACTCTGAACATTTCACTTACACTTCCGGGTATCGCGGGTATCATACTGTCCATAGGTATGGCCGTGGATGCAAATGTCATCATATTCACGCGTATTAAGGAAGAGCTTGCGGACGGAAAGACCACAAAGACAGCCATCAAGAACGGTTTCTCAAAGGCCTTCTCCGCCATCTTCGACGGAAATATCACCACCATCATCGCAGGTGTCGTGCTTCTTGGTATGGGCTCCGGTTCGGTTAAGGGCTTTGCCAAGACATTGATCCTCGGTATCGTTCTTTCCATGTTCACGGCACTGGTTGTAACCCGTGTGCTTCTGAACTCATTTGCAACACTCGGTGTTACAAATAAGAAGCTGTATGGTGAAGCTAAGCATAAGAAGGTTGTGAAGTTCTCCAAGGCCTTCAAGTTTACCGGCATTATCTCTATCGTCGTTATTTTATGCGGAATCGGCGCACTCTTTGTAAATAAAAATATCGGATCTCGTGGAAATACCCTGAACTACAGTCTGGAGTTCAGCGGCGGTACATCCACCACCGTTACATTTGATAAGGCATACACACTTGCAGAGGCTGAGAAGGATATCGCTCCGGTCATCGCCGAAGCAGCAGGTGTAAGCCAGGGAACGATCCAGATTCAGATCGTTGATAACACAAACCAGATCGTATTCAAGACGTCCGAACTGAACGAGGAAACCCGTACGGCAGTTGCAAATGCGCTGGAGAAGCAGTTCAATCTGACCGATGACAAGATCGAGTCACAGAATATCAGTAGTACCATTTCAAGCGAAATGCAGAGAGACGCCATCATCGCAGTCTGCATCGCTTCCGTTCTGATGCTGATCTATATCGCGCTCCGGTTCTCGGATGTCCGCTTCGGTGCGGCAGCCGTGATCGCCCTGGTACACGACGTTATGGTAGTGTTCATGGTATACTCCGTGGCATACCTGTCTGTCGGCGGTACATTTATCGCATGTATGCTGACCATTGTCGGTTACTCGATCAACGCGACGATCATCATCTTCGACCGTATCCGTGAGAACCTGCGGGAGATGAATGTAAAGCAGGTAGGATACGATACTGTGGTAGATACCAGTATCTCACAGACAATGACAAGAAATATCTATTCAACACTGACCACCTTTGTTACGGTGCTTATGTTGTACATCCTCGGTGTACCGGCCCTGAAGGAATTCACCCTGACGCTGATCGCAGGTCTGCTTTGCGGACTTTACTCATCGATCTTCATCACGGGTCCGCTGTGGCTGTTCTTAAAGAAACATGTGGGCAAAAAGGCAAAGGCTGTAGCTAAAGAAGCAAAGCAATAAAGAACGTTTGAGCCACGGGAAATCCTGTGGCTCAATCGATTTGATACGGGAGATGATCCCGGTCTGCGCAGGATAACAGATGCTCTGTGCAGGATGACAGATGCTCTGTGCAGGATAGCAGATGCTCTGTGCAGGATAACAGATGCAGGAGGCGGTATGGCAAGGGAAGTCGAGTGGAGAGTACATGCCAAAAGAGCGGATTTTAACGGCATTGCAAAAAATCTGGGCATCTCGCCGGTCATGGCCAGAGTACTGGTCAACCGGGATCTGGATACGGATGAAAAAAGAGAATATTATCTGTACGGAAGCATGGACAGTATCCCTTCCGCCGGAAAAATGTACGGCATGAAGGAAGCAACGGCGCTGCTCCTGCAGAAGATACGTGAAAAGAAGTCCATCCGTATCATTTCGGATTATGATGTGGACGGTGTGACCTCAAACTATATTCTGTATGACGGCCTGAGGCGTCTGGGGGCGGATGTCAGTTATGATATCCCCGACCGGATCCGGGACGGTTACGGAATGAATATCCGTCTGGTGGAAGAGGCGAAGAAAGACGGAGTCGATACACTCCTTACCTGCGATAACGGGATTTCCGCCTTCGAAGCGGTAGACAGAGCGAAGGAACTGGGAATGACCGTGATCGTGACGGATCATCACCAGATGCAGGAAAAGCTTCCTGTGGCAGATGTGGTGGTGGATCCCTGGCAGCCGCTTTGCACCTATCCGTATAAGACCATCTGCGGTGCCGAAGTGGCCTTTAAGCTGATGGGACTTTTGTTCGAGGAGTCCGGAAGAACGGATATGCCGAAGGATTATACGGTGTTTGCGGCTCTGGGAACCGTATGTGATGTAATGCCCCTGACGGAGGAAAACCGTATCCTGGTGCGGGAGGGCATGCGGCTTATGCAGTTGACGGAGAATACGGGGCTTCGCGCCCTGCTGGATGAGACCGGTCTTCTGGACGGAAGGAAGATCACGGTCTATCATCTGGGATTTATCGTGGGACCCTGCATCAATTCCGAAGGGCGTCTTTCCAGCGCGAAGGAATCCATGAGGCTCTTCCTGACGGAGGATGAAGAAGAAGCACGAAAATGTGCGGCGGAAATGAAATCCCTGAATGATGAAAGAAAGGATGCCACCCGGAAGGGAGAGGAAGAAGCGCTCCGGATCATAGAAGAGCAGGGGTATTTTGAAAAAGACAAGGTTCTTCTGGTCTATATTCCGGATCTGCATGAGTCCCTGGCGGGGATCGTGGCAGGAAGAGTCCGGGAGGTTTATTACCGGCCGGTGATCGTCTTTACGGATGCGGAGGATGGGAACAACATCCTGAAGGGATCCGGAAGATCCATCGAAGGATATAATATCTTTGAAGCACTTTCCTCCGCAAAGGACAGGATCCTGCATTTCGGCGGACATCCGATGGCTGCCGGGCTCAGCATCAGCAAAGAAGAGCTGGAACCCCTCAGGGAACAGTTGAACCGGGAAGCGGTGCTCACGGAAGAGCAGCTTGTGGAGCGGGTGTTTATCGATGTTCCCATGCCCATTTCCTATGCGTCCCTGGATCTTGCGGAGCAGCTGGAACAGCTGGAACCCTTCGGGACAGGAAATCCGAAGCCGGTTTTCGCGGAGAGAGGTCTTCAGCTGGAGAGCATCCGGAGTTTTGCCAACGGCAGGATGGTGCAGCTGGCTCTCAGGGATGAAAAAGGGAACAGGGTCTACGTGAAGAGTTTCAGGGGAGAGGCTTTAATCAACGATATAAAAATGTGGTCGGATATGCAGGAGTGTGCTAAAATAGAAAAGTATCCGAAATTAGATATTATGTATCAGCTGTCAGTAAACGAGTTCCGGGGAGACCGGACGGCGGAATGTCAGATCATTCATTATCGAAAGACGGCTGAAGAAAAGGAGACGGTATGAAAGACGGTAAAAAAGAAGTGCAGGATTTTATTACGACGATCCCGGATTTTCCGAAGCCGGGGATCCTCTTTCGGGATATATCCACTGTTCTGGGAGACGCGGAAGGATTCAAACTGGCAGTAGACGGCCTCACGGCTCTTCTGGAAGGTGTGGAATATGACAGCATCGTGGGAGTGGAATCCAGAGGTTTTATTTTCGGGGCACCCATTGCATATAACATGGATAAGTCTTTGATACCTGTCCGTAAAAAAGGCAAGCTTCCGGGTAAAACCGTTGAGGCGACGTATGATCTGGAATACGGAACGGCAACCATCGAGATGCATAAGGATTCGATCAAGCCCGGCCAGAAGGTGGTTATCGTAGATGATCTTATTGCTACGGGCGGTACCGTGGAGGCTTCGGCACAGCTGGTTGAAAAGCTGGGCGGAGAAGTTGTGAAGATCGTTTTCCTGATCGAGCTTAAGGGTCTGAAAGGCCGTGAACGTCTCAGTAAATATGACGTGGCAGCTGTAGTGAGTTACGAAGGAGCATAATACGACAGAAAAGTGATGACAGAATTACGACACGAGGATGATATGGAAAGGAGGGATAGAATGGATGAGAAAGTGAAAACACTGATCCAGCGGCATAAACCGTCGGTTGAACTGTCGACCCCGGGTGATTTTACACCGCCGGAAGAACTGTATAAGGAACTGGAAAAGAAGATCCGTCTCTATCACCCCTCCAATGATCTTTCCCTGATCGAGAAAGCGTACCGGATCGCCGATCAGGCACATGAAGGACAGAAAAGAAAATCCGGAGAACCCTACATCATTCATCCCATCTGCGTAGCGATCATCCTGGCAGAACTGGAGATGGACAAGGAAACCATCATAGCCGGTCTTCTGCACGATGTGGTCGAGGATACGGTGATGACCAAGGAGGATGTGGCAAGAGAATTCTCCGATGAAGTTGCACTTCTGGTGGACGGTGTTACAAAGCTGACCCAGTTGAATCTCTCCCAGGATAAGATCGAGATCCAGGCGGAGAATCTCCGGAAAATGTTCCTTGCCATGGCGAAGGATATCCGCGTGATCATCATCAAGCTGGCGGACCGCCTCCACAATCTCAGAACCTTACAGTATCAGTCACCGGCAAAGCAGATCGAGAAGGCGAGAGAGACGATGGACATTTATGCGCCCATCGCACACAGGCTCGGTATCTCCAAGATCAAGATCGAACTGGATGACCTTTGCATGCAGTATCTCTATCCGGATGTATATGCGGACCTGCAGCAGAAGATCGATGAACGGCTGAATGAAAGAGAAGAATTCATATCCCAGATGGTGAGTGAGGTTGAGACCTACATCCGCGAGGCGGGGATCGAGGCTGAGATCGACGGCCGTGTGAAACATTTATTCAGCATTTACAAGAAAATGAAGACCCAGAACAAGACCCTGGACCAGATCTATG
>CADBOV010000060.1 GCA_902796385.1 uncultured Lachnospiraceae bacterium | reverse complement strand
TTGATCTTAAAATAGTCTTCGGCCTTTATCTTGACGGTTTTATCCTTTGAAGGTGTGAATTCGACCACGCCCCATTTTCCGTCTTTCTTCGCCCATGCCCTTCCTCCGTGGACAGGTCTTACATCATCAAATGTACCGACCGGATAGACTTCTTTCCCATCCAGGTCAATATATCCGTATTTCCCATTCTGCTTCACGGCAATATAGCCGTCTGTCGGAAGATAAGGTACAAAATGTGAATCAATCTCATAGCTTCCATTCAGCTTGGTTCTGCATTCACCACCCTGAAAATGATCCGGAATCGCTTCATACGAAAAATCCGTAAGCTGTTTTCCGTCAATCGTAAAGAATGCCCATTTTCCGTTGCTTTCCAGTGCTGCATAGGGTGATTCATTAAGGGTACGGCAGTATCCGTCTTCATATTTCAGCTCCGTGATGAGTCCCTTTTTACTTGCCAGACCGTACTTTCCTTCGGTTACGGGGACAGAGTTTTCGTTTTCCATCGATTTGATCTGATCAACCACCTGTACATCATCGCCCCTGTATGCATCTACACCTCCGAATTCCTGATACATATTCATGGAATCCACATCAAAGTAATAGTACGAGGCCTCGGGCCCTCCCCAGCCGACTCCTGTGGAATAGATGATCAGTTCCCCGGTCTCCGAAATCGTTCCAAAGACCGCACCGCCATCTTCCGATGAGTTATAATACCCGTAAAAATCAGGCGCAGAATACTGGAAGAAGGGTTCCAGTGCATATGAACCGTCATAGCGGATATATCCGTATTTTTCATCATTCTTCACTACCGCCACTGCCTGTGATGCCGGATTCTTCGTGATATCTTCCACCAGAATATCATCCACGGTAAGGAACGGCTCTGCCAGCCATTTGATCTGCTCCTTTTCTCCTTCGGAGTTCTTATTTCCTTCCTTGTCCTCTTTGTCCTTCCCGTCCCCGGTTTTTTTTTTTTTTTTCCCTTCCGGGAAACCGGTTGCCGTTTTCATTTCATCAATCAGGCTTCCGGAATTCCCGTTCTCCGCCTTGGTCGCTTCTTCCTCCTTATTTCCGCAGCCGGACAGAAATGAAAGCGCCAGAGCAAATGAAAGAATAAATGGAATCGTTTTCTTCTTCAAAATGTATTACCTCCAGCCTACGGGACTGCTAAAGAAATATTTACCGTTCGGATTATCCACTACGCAACGGACCAGAGTATTATTGTCGTTAAACTTCATATAGTCCCCGTCATCTTCGTTGTTTTCACCGACGATCTCATACTTTGATGTACCGGGAAGATACAGATAGAATCTGTCTCCTACCGTTAATTCTTCTGCCAGACCCCACTCTATCTCGCTTGTTGTATTTAACTTATTGTCCTTATAGTCATAATAAACCTTTCTCTGCGTATCATAGACACGGGACACAAGTACAAATGAGTATTTATGATCATTTGTCTTTGTCCATCCGGACCAGGTTCCGTGAAATACAACACTTTCCCTCCAGGCATATTCTTCGCCCACTTCTTCCGGTCCCGAGGTATAATGATCATATGTGGTGAAGGATCCTTTTATCACTCCGTTTGCATATAATCTCACTTTGTATTTTCTTCTGCTGTCCGACGCGCATTCGATATACTGCACGGCTCCGTCCTTGCCGATCCGGATACCGCCTACACGTTTGTTATTCTCATATGTCACATAGGAATACAGGGTTTTATTCATGTATAGTTCACCGTTTGATGAATTAAAGAAATACCATTTCTTTCCGATGGTCTGAAGACCCGTAACCATCGCGCCGGATCCCGGATCACAGTAGAACCATTTCCCTGCCTTATTCTGGATCCAGCCTTTTTGCATGGCTCCGTTTTTGTTGAAGAAATACCATCTTGAACCGAGCCGGACCCAGCCCTTCATCATGACACCGTTCTTGTTGAAATAGTATTCCTTCGAAGATATGGTAGCAAAACCCGTCTTCATCACACCGGTCTTCGGGGTGAGATAATACCATTTCCCTTTCAACTCGAGCCATCCGGTCACCTTTTTCCCGGTTTTCGGATTATAGTAATACCACTTTCCCGAAACCTGCTGCCATCCCTTCTTTCCTGCCGCTTCCACGTTTCCTCCCGAAACCTGCAGCGAAACAAGAACGAACGCCATCAACATCACTAACGCTATCAACCGTTTCTTCATAACTTCCCTTCCCTCCCTTTTGTTTTTCAAGCTTTTGGTTCAGCTTATTACTTACGTCTTCCTTAGGTTTTCTTTATGCCTTCTTTACGCCTTCTTTATACTTCCCTTATTTCCTCTTTATGCATTCCATCCCTTGCTGCACTAATATATCCGACTGATCTCCCGGGAAATTTCTTCTACGGTTTTTCCGTCCGTACTCACGATCTCATCCGCCGCCGACTCGTATGCTGCTCCCCGTTCCTGCAGCATTCGTTCCACTTTCCCGGCCAGTTCCTGTTCCGATGCACTGTCCAGAAGCGGTCTGGATGTATCCGATTTGACACGTCCCAGCGTTTCCTCAACTGACGCCTTCAGCCAGATCACCGTCCCTGTTTTTCGGAGCAGTTCCCTGTTTTCTTTCCGGAGGACGATTCCTCCCCCTGTTGCGATCACCGTATTTACAGCCGAATCCGAAAGATGCTTTAGCAGCCCGGTTTCCAGATCCCGGAAAGCAGCCTCTCCCCTTTCCTCAAACAGTTCGCGGATACTGCAGTCTTCCCGTTCCTCGATCATGGAATCCGTATCCAGGAAATGCATTCCCTGACTTTCTGCCAGTTCCCGTCCGACGGTGGATTTTCCGCATCCCATATAGCCTACCAGGATCAGATTCTCACCATAAATACTCCGTTTCAGTTTCGTATATACCCGCTCTGCCAGTTCCTCCGATACGGAAAGCCCTGTCCAGAGCTCATATGCAATGATGCCCTGATATAACAGCATGGAAAGACCGTTATCGCAGGGTGTTGCATTTTCATTCATTTTCCTGATAAAAGGTGTAACAGCCGGATTATAGATCAGATCATATCCATAGGTGGCTTTATGATAAAAATTCTCATCCTCGATCAGAAGTCCGTCACCCTCTTTAAGCCCCAACGATGTGCACTGGAACATGACCGAAGGAACTCCCGGAACCTTCCTGAAATCCGAAGCCGCCAAAGCTTTCAGACGGTTTCCTTCAAAATGCCGGTTCAGCTCTTCTGCCATCTGCTCAGCCTTCGCAGCCGTTCGATTCAGCAGCCAGACCGAAGCAGCCCCTTCGGAAAGAGCAAGGGTGCAGACTGCCCGGGACGCGCCGCCCGCTCCCAGAACGATAACCTGCTGTCCTTTCAGTGATATTCCCCGTATGGAAATAGCACGAAGCAGTCCGGGCATATCCGTATTGTATCCCTTGTATCCGTTCTCCGTCCGCACCAGTGTATTGACAGCACCGATGATCCTTGCGTTTTCGTCAACCTCAGCCAGCGCTTCCATCACTGCCGTCTTATGGGGAACCGTAACGTTCAGCCCCCGGATTCCCAGGTGGAAAGCCCCCTTTACGGCAGCCGTCACATCCTGTTCAACCGGAAACGGAAGATAGCAAAGATCCTGTCCGAGTTCCTCTGAAAGTGTATTGTGTATTAACGGTGACATGGTATGCCGGACCGGATTTCCGATCAGCCCGAGGACACCTGTCAAACCTGTGATATTTTTATTCTGCATGGCATTTACCCCCAAAAGACATCTTACCCGAAATAAAGCAAAAGAGCAACGGAAAAACCGTTGCTCTTTCACTGAAATTATTTTCTCAGGCCAAGCTTCTGTACGATTGCTCTGTAACGCTTGATATCCTTTGACTTAAGGTATGCAAGCATGTTACGACGCTGACCAACCATCTTCAGAAGTCCTCTTCTGGAATGATGATCATGCGGATGAGCCTTGAAATGAGCATTCAGATCGTTGATCCTTGCTGTAAGGATTGCAACCTGTACTTCCGGTGAACCTGTATCACCTTCGCCATTTCCGTACTTCTCGATAATTTCTGCCTTCTGTTCCTTGGTAATCATTTATGATTCCTCCTAAAAAATATAATTCACTGTTCACCGGGTAACGGTCGGAGTGTCCAGTCACTCAGTGAAAGTACCTGCGTTATAATACCAAACCGCAGAAAAAAATGCAAGTAGTTTTTCAGACCGGTCCTTTCATTCAGGATCAGTTCATTCAGGATCAGTTCATTCTCGAATAGTTCTGATAAACCCAGGTTCCCTTATCCCTGTAATGGAACATATATGCATGCTGCATTCCCAGTCGCAGAAGCCCTGCCGGATCAAATACAAATGTATCGCCGTCGATATCAATCTCAACCCAGGAGTGTCCACCGCCTTCACCACCGGACATACCAACAGATCCGGAGATCTGATGTGCATCATATCCCATACATACAGCCAGTTCACGGAATACAGCGGCATAAACATAGCAGTTCCCCTGATAATTCCGGATTCCGTACTCTGAAAGTTTCTTACTTCCCCAGGAGCTGTTGAACTGATCCCTGCCGTAGTATGTGATACCACCTGCATAACGGAAGGCTCTCACAAGATCCCCGTTCATTCCGTAGGCTACTGCTGCAGCTGTTTTATTTTCAAGCCACTTTGCCTCTCCGTCTGCCTTCAGATAATAGTACTCGGAATTATCCTTCAGCATGGTTTTCTTCCGGATCCGTCCGTCCGACTCTGTATAATACTTCTTTTTATTAATCGTATACCAGCCCTCGGTTTCCTTCATCGCACCGCTGTCGGTAAGGATATAGGTATTCTTTCCTGATGCCTTGATCGCATCCGCCAGCATGACACCGTTCTTATCGAAGCAATACCACTTCTTGCTGATGCGGAGCCATTTATTTACCACGTAGGCACCGTTGCTCTTAAAGTAATACCATTTGTTTCCGATCTTTTTCCAGCCGGTTGCCATGATCCCGTTTGCATTCAGATAGTACCACTGGCTTCCGATCTTTTTCCAGCCGGTTGCCATAACTCCGCTCGGATTCAGATAATACCATTTCTTTCCGATCTGCTTCCAGCCGGTGGCCATGATCCCGTTGGCATTCATGTAATACCATTTTCCGTTATCCTTTACCCAGCCGGTGGCCATGACTCCGTTTGCCTTGAAATAGTACTTCTTCTCCCCGATCGTCATAAATCCGGTTGCAAAATGAGCTGTTTCCGGTTCTTCCCCGTCATCCAGGACATAGAACTTTCTGTTATTTGCGGTTCTCCAGCCCAGTTCCTTTGTTTTCGTAATTACAACCGTATTGACCGGTGCCTTATACCCTGTACTTTCATCTGCCGCAGGCTGCCGGAGTGCAGTTGCATTTTTCCTGAGATCCAGAAGTCCGATGGGATTCTGATCACAGTTCAGCCCGGTCAGTTTTTTGTTTCCACTGACATTCAGTTTCTTCAGCTTATTCTCCGAGCAGTCCAGCCGGGTAAGCTCTGTGAAGACTTCAATACCACTGAGATTCGCAATGCCAAGTCCCTTGACATCCATCTCGGTAACCTTTACGATTTCCGCATCGGTCAGTGTTCCCGATCCGTCCCGGTCGATACTCTTTGAAATATAGGAACGGAACTTCGTATCGGCAAACGTTGTTTTATCTACCGGGATTCCTTCTTCGGATGCTCTCGCTTTTAAGGGGATCGTAACGAACATCTGCCCTGCAAGCAGCAGTGACATGATCCCGATCTTCCAGCCTTTTTTCATTTTATTCCTCCATTTTAAAACCGAATCATATTCAGAGCGGTGGTGTTTCACCGTAATCAAAATCATTCTACACTCTAAATCATGAAACGTCAATCAAAATGAAGTCAATATCTTGTGGTTTCACCATCAAGTAATCTATGGCACGATCCATATTACAAGAATCATCCTCGGCGCATGTAGATGAACCTCGCATGGTCATTTCCATGATATAGCAAACCGTGCCTGCCTTGTTTGTTTACACTTTCATATTCTTATCATGTATCAGCAGTTTTAGTGCTACAAGGAAAATACTCACTATGACTGCCAGGAAAATGATCAGCCCATAAACACCAAATTCTGACTTGAAATACCATTCGAAGATACCATAGGTTTTTTGCAACTCGATTTCAGACAACTCCAATATACATTGTTTTTCTTCACCTTTGTCCTTCGAGTATTCATCTAAGATCTCTTTACATTCATTGACAATAGACTCCCGAAGTGTCTTATCATATGACGAATTATAACTACTGTCAAAACGAAACTTCGGCACTTTATTTCCATATTCTCTATAATCATAATACAGATCATTATAATCAAGAAGGTCTGAATATGAACTCTTTTCATACCTGTCAATTGTATCTATTATTCCCTCCAGACCTTTCAGATCCGACAAGATATCATTTTCTTTATTCCTCGCAT
>CADBOV010000059.1 GCA_902796385.1 uncultured Lachnospiraceae bacterium | reverse complement strand
TCTGTATTACTATTCACTGGCTACATGCGACCGCGCCTATAGGTGCAGCTTCTTGATCATCTTGTAGATCACCACATTCTGGTAGATCATCGGCTGTTCCTGCACGAAGAAAATGATACCGTCCGAAGGCGCGATCACCTCGGATTTCACGGTTCCGTCCATGGGATTGATGATATCCGCAAGACGCTGTCCCCGGTGTACTTCCTCGTTGGTACCGACCAACTGATGGAAGAATCCCGCATCATCCGCCTTGATGTTCACCATTTCCTCTTCCTGCATCACTGTAGGCATATACCCGCCCTGGCAGTTATACCGGATGATTCCCATCCGGGAAAGGAACCGGAGCACACTGGAAACCGCGATCTCCGCATCCTTCTGATTGATCCGTTCCGTTCCGCCGGAATAAATGGAGAAAGCCTCTCTTCCGGCAATCTGCAGATTATAATTCAGTGTTGTCTTGTCAAAGGAATGGATATCACTGGTAATAACATACGGCAATCCGAACAGGTTTGCAAGATTCGTACTCTCGCGTCCCGTCTGGATCATCCTGACATGGGGGATATACCGTCCCTGCAGATAAAAGCTGGGGAACTGGATCCCGTAGTGATACTGCTTGATCACCTCCAGCAGCGAATATGCGATCCGGCTGGTTGCCGTACCCTTCGGATTTCCGGGAAATTCCCGGTTGATATCCGTATCATCCGACAGCCAGAATTTATGTCCGGCATTCATTCCGCTGTAATTCAGCGAAGGAATGATCATAATGGATTTTCCCGAAACAATCTCTCCCCTGGCTTCCAGTCCCGCAAGCTTCTGACTGAGAAGGGAGCAGATATACAACTGCTGATATTCATTTCCGCGCATAGCCCCGACGATACAGGCTTCCCGCTCACCGATACCGTACTGGTATCCGTAAATATTATAGGTTCCGCGAAAGGCCGTATTCATCGAAAAAAGAACTTCTCTTGTCATTCCTTACGACCTCCCATCCATCGGTGCTCCGACGATCCGGGCCAGAAGTGACCCTTCCTCGATCGCAGGGTACTCCCGCATGGCACAGATCACACCGTCCTTCGGTGCAGTTACAACCTCTTCCACCGATCCGGTGATCACGTCTACCACGCTGCCGATTATTGTTCCCTGTCTTACAAATGTACTGACCGGTACTTCCGGAATAAAGATTCCACTGGATTCAGAATTTATGTAAATCATTTCCGCATCATTCGTTATGAGCGGCTCCCGGGGAATGATGGTCTCACCCTTCCAGATCCCAAGTTCCTTCATCAGGGCCAGGATCCCGTCCACCAGCTGGTTTCCGTATTCCTTATTGATCTTATATGCAAAGCTGGACTCCGTAACCATACATTTCACACCGATCCGGTTCAGCTCATATGCCAGACTTCCGCTCTTAACCTGATTCGAAGGATGGATCCAGATCATATCCGTATTCAGTGCCCTTGCAAAAGGCATCAGTTCATCCACATGATCATCGTTCATGCGGATCTGAAGGATCTCATGGAGATACATATTACTGCCGTGTACATCCAGGCAGAAATCCGCCTGTTTCAGATCCTCAAATACACAGTAAGCCGCATACTCACCCATGACACCACTGTGAGAACCGGGGAACAGACCGTTCATCTCCAGCTCCGGTCCGGGGATCTCCCTGGTCCGGGCTTCCAGTCCCAGCGGGTTTAATGCCGGATATACATCCACGATTCCCGTAAGACTTCCGAAATCCTCCTTGATCCTGCGGATCAGCTCATAGCATACATACTGCCCCTGCAGCTCATCCCCGTAGATCCCGGATACGATACAGATCCGCTTCTCCATTCCGGTAGGTTCATCCGGTTCCAGATGATTCTTTTTTATCTTCATCACTTCTTCTACCATCAGATTGACGGCAGCAACTGTCTCTATCAATTCAGATACCTCTCCATCCTGTTTCCTTTTATCGGATTTGCGGTCGTATGATTAACCTTCCGACCGTATGATCCGTCTTTTGGTCGTATGATCAGCTTTCCGACTGTAAAAGCTCTCTGGCGCTCTGGAGGATCGAATCGGAGATCTGCTCTCCTCCCATCAACCGTGCCAGTTCATAGACCCTTCCCTCTTCATCCAGCTTCGTCAGCGTGGTAAATGTTTTCTCACCGGATACTTCCTTATCGATCCGGTACGAACTGTCTGCCACTGCCGCGATCTGGGGAAGATGCGTGATCACCAGTAACTGCCTGGTTCCGGCAAGCTTCTTCAGAAGCTGTCCTATTTTCTGCGCAGTAACCCCGCTGATTCCCACATCGATTTCATCAAATACCAGCGTCGGTGTATCCGACGCATCCGAAAGTGTCGCCTTGATCGCCAGCATCACTCTGGACAGTTCACCGCCGGAAGCCACCTTATGCAGCGGTCTTGCCTGTTCTCCCAGATTTGTGGAGAGCATAAAGCAGACTTCGTCCTGTCCGCCGGACGTGATCGTTTCGGTCTTTTCAAATGCGGCATAGAATTCCACATGCGTAAAATTCATATCCTTTAAAGCTTCCGTCACCCGGGCGGCCAGAGGCTTCGCTGCTTTATTCCTCAGCTCCGTCAGTTCATCCGCCGCTTTCTTCAGCTTATCTTCTTCTTTTTCCTTCTCCAGGAGAAGTTCTTCGATCCGGGAGTCCGCCTCCTCCAGGTCAGACAGTTCCCCGGCCAGGCGTTCCTTCGTATCGATCACATCTTCTATGGTTTTTCCGTATTTGGCCTTTAATCCGTTCAAAAGATCCAGCCGGTCCGTAAGCATCCGCAGTTCCTCCGGATCATAGGATATCTCATCCATATATTCCGTAAGACTCTGATTAAAATCCGCCAGAAGGCTCTCCACCTCG
Organism: uncultured Lachnospiraceae bacterium; assembly: GCA_902796385.1. Classification (GTDB taxonomy): domain Bacteria; phylum Bacillota; class Clostridia; order Lachnospirales; family Lachnospiraceae; genus Eubacterium_Q. The sequence continues at coordinate 3,497 of CADBOV010000059.1, read as the reverse complement.
GAAAGCTGCGAAGGCAGCTCCGATCCGGACTCATACCTGGTCAGATCCTGGATCCGCTTTGCAGCCCGCGAAATCTGGCTTCCGCCGCCGGATGCGGATTCATCCCCCGTAAGGCGGGATACCTCCGTGCAAATGGAAAGCAGATCCTCTGCATGGGACATCTTCCTGAAACGGATCTCCAATTCTTCATCCTCTCCCGGAATAAGCTTTGCCGCTTCAATCTCTTCGATCTGGAACCGGAGAAAATCAATCCTTTTTGCCCGCTCACCCGGATCCATCTGCTGATGCTCCAGCTGCTGACGGATATCCTGAACCCTGCCGTAACACTGCCTGACTTCTTCCTTCTTCGCCAGTACCCTTTCGTCACTGGAATCCAGGATCTCCAGATGTCTGGCAGGGCGAAGCAGTGTGGTCTGTTCATGCTGGGCATGCAGATTGATCAGGATCTCTGCTGTATCCTTCAGCTGTTTTATGGGTACGGTCTCTCCGTTGATCCGGTTCACCACCCGGTTCTTTGTCAGTTTCCTGGTGATCAGCAGTTCATCTCCGCTGAGAAGATCCTCCGGGATCGCTTCTGCAAGAAGAAGCCGCTGCTTTACATTTTCATCCAGGGAAAACAGGATCTCCACCAGACCGTCTGCTTCCTCGTCCCGGAGCAGCGTCCGGTCAAACCTTCCGCCCAGAGCGATGCCAACCGCTCCGATCACCACGGATTTTCCCGCCCCGGTTTCTCCGGTCAGGATATTCAGGCCTTCTCCGAACTCCACCTCAAGTGAATCGATCAGTGCTATATTCTTAATTCTTAAAGTTTCTAACATAATTCCTCCTCATCATCATGACCCTGTCTGTTCCGCAGGGTCCGTGAGGATATACTGTATAAAGATTTGTCTTTTTTGTTTTTTATCTCCGGTCCAGAAGCACCAGATGCTCCAGTTCCCGCAGCAGCGGTTCTACCTGCTGGACCGATCTGACTGCAAGAAAAATGGTATCATCTCCGGCGATACAGCCTGCCATTCCTTCCTGCTTCATGTTATCCAGCGCAGCGCCCACAGCCATGGCCGCTCCGGAAACCGTCTTCAGGACGATCAGATTTCCTGCTGCCTCCATGGAAACCACACCGCCGGACAGAATCTGGCGATAGGTATTATTTCCGCCCGAGCGATCCGCCACATACCGTTTTCCTTCACCCTTTTCCGAGACCTTCTTCAGTCCCAGTTCCCGGATATCCCTGGAAACGGTAGCCTGTGTGGCATGATACCCCGCTTCCGTCAGTTTCCCGGTCAGTTCCTCCTGGGTCCCGATGGCGTAGGTTTCGATCAGTTCAAGTATTTTATTTTGACGATCTTCTTTTTTCATGGTTCCTAATCCTTAATCGTCTTCCACGGTCTGCACTGCCATTCCATATACTCCGGTCCGTCGGTCACAGCTGTCCCAGTTTTTTCGAGATCACATCATAGAAGCTTCTCTCATCAAAACGGATCAGGTTCAGGTGCACCGGTGAAGCACTTACCTCCACCTCATCACCCACCGATATTTCATAATTCTTGTATCCGTCAAAGGATACGATGGCTTCATTGATCTGGGTTTTCCGCTTCTCTTCCAGCACAACCCGTATCCGGTCCTCTGCGCTGAAGATCACGCTCTTTTTGGAAAGTGAGTGCGGAGAAATGGGTGTAAGTACCAGAAGTCTTGTCTTCGGCGAAACGATGGGGCCTCCTGCCGACAGATTGTAGCCCGTAGAGCCTGTCGGTGTGGAAAGGATCACTCCGTCCGCCTCATAGGTATCAAAGAATACATCATTGACATAGATCTTAAGAGCGATCAGTCGCAGCACACCCTCCCGGATGATCACCACATCATTCAGTGCGGAGAAAACCGTCTCATCCTGTGTGTGATCCTTCCGTAGGATCCTTCCGTAAAGCTGCATCCGCTCCTCTACCACATAGTCCCCTCGGATCAGCCGGTCCACCATATCCTCCATAGCAGAACACTCCACCTCCGTCAGGAATCCGGTGGTACCCAGATTCAGTCCGATCATCGGAACGGAGCTGCTGCCCACCGCATGACTTGCGCGAAGCAGGGTTCCGTCTCCTCCCAGAACGATCACAAAATCCAGTGTCCGAAGGAATTCTTCCTCCATGCATTCTTCGGGCGCTTCGTCCCCTTCCATCACCTTTGTATACCGGTGGCCCCGTTCGGTGATCAGTTTCTCCAGCCGCCCCGTGATCTTCTGATCCGGATCTTTATTCACATTTGTAAAAAGAAGAAAATGCATAACCGCTCCTTTTACTTATCCAGCGCCGCATGGCTCTCTTCCACGATACTCTCTGCGGTAACGGACAGTTCCTGTCCTTCTTCCCGGTCCGGTCCGTTCTTTACCAGCCAGACCAGATATTCTATATTTCCTTCCGGACCCTTGACCGGAGAAAATGTAAGTCCCTTCGGTACAAATCCGATGGTTGGAGCATATTCCAGGATCTTATCGATCACTTCACAGTGTACCTTCTTATCCCGGACAACCCCCTTCTTTCCGACCTTTTCCCTTCCGGCTTCAAACTGCGGTTTGATCAGCGCCACAATCTCTCCGCCGTCCCGCAGCATTTCGTACACCGGCTGAAGTACCTTCGTTAGCGAGATAAAGGATACATCGATGGATGCAAAATCCAGACTGACACCACCGATCTGCTCCTTTGTCACGTAACGGATATTTGTCTTTTCCATGCACACGACGCGCGGATCATTTCTCAGCTTCCAGTCCAGCTGACCATGCCCCACATCTACGGCAAATACCTTTTCCGCCCCGTTCTGAAGCATGCAGTCGGTAAAGCCGCCCGTGGAAGAACCCACATCCATACAGACCGAACCCGTCAGCTGAATGGGGAAACTCTTCATGGCCTTTTCCAGTTTCAGTCCGCCCCGGCTGACATACGGAAGCGTCTTTCCCCGGACCTCAATGGTCTTTGTTTCCTCGAACATGCTTCCCGCTTTATCTTCTTTGCAGTTATCTACATATACGATTCCTGACATGATGATGGCTTTTGCCTTTTCCCGGGACTGTGCAAGTCCCTGCTCCACCAGCAGGACATCCAGTCTTTTTTTCACTTTGCCAGTTCCTTTCGTATCCGTTCCACTACGGAATCCACATCAAGCCCCAGTCTCTTCCGGAGCGAAGCCACGGTTCCGTGGGGTACGATCTCCGGTTCGATACAGATATGAACGAAACGGGTCGTCCTGTTATTTTTCTGAAGGCAGTATGCTGCAGCCTCTCCGAAACTTCCATGCTGCACCGCTTCCTCCATGACAACCACCATATCACTCTCATCCGCTGCGGAAAGAAGCGTTTCTTCATCCAGCGGTTTGATAAATCTTACATTGACCAGGGATACTCTGATTTTCTCTTCCCGTTCCAGGATCCGGGACGCGGTCTCCGCTTCGGAGCATGTGATCCCGACTGCCAGGATCGTCACATGCTTTCCTTCTCCCTCCGGTTTATGGAG
>CADBOV010000058.1 GCA_902796385.1 uncultured Lachnospiraceae bacterium | reverse complement strand
TTTATGACAGAGAACATGTTTTGGAGGCTTATAAGACAGCGGTTGAGGAACGGTATCGTTTCTTTTCCTTCGGGGATGCCATGCTGCTGATCTGAAAGCCGGTCAGGAGGAAGGTTTGAATCGGATTCGTGAAAGCGTACGGCTGTTCCGGCGCAACCGGTTATCAATCCTGCTTTATGAGGGAATACTGATTGTAACGGGATTGGCTTTGCTGATCCCTGTTTACTTTGCGGGAATGAATCTCGCAATCCGTCTTTCGGGGATTCCCTATCTGAATAAGGAAAATGTGGGAACGTTCTTTTCCGAACCGTTCATCTACATTTTCCTGATTTTGTTTGTTCTTCTTTTTCTGGCATTTCTCCAGTTCCAGACAGCGGGGCTTTACTATGCCATGCGGGCTTCCTGCCGGGATGAGAAGGCAGAACTGCATAAGATGCTCTGGTACGGGCTGCGGCAGACGGTACGGCTGCTTCGTCCGGCCAATTTTCCGGCATTCGTGTATCTTTTTTTCTCACTGCCGATCATGGGTACGGTCGTATATTCCTTTCAGCTTCTGAATTTCAGACTTCCGAAGTATATCTCCGGTTTTTTTGAAGGCGAGAAGTGGCTTACGATCGGGCTATGGGTCGGATATATCGTGCTTTCCCTGCTGGCTCTTTTCTTCCTTTTTTCCATGATGATCTTTCTGGAAAAAAGAAAGAGATTTGTCCATACACTGAAGGAAAGCAGATCGATCCTGAAGAGAAAGATCTATCGCTTTGAACCGCTGCGGGTATTCCTTTTCGGGGCATTTCTCCTGCTGCTTATGTTTCTGATGGACTTTCTGCTTTCAAAGGGGAGTCTGTACCTGATGAAGTGGGTCCCCATGACGGGAAATGCAAGATTTCTCTTTGTATCCGTTGTCGGGGCGGTCCGGATGGCGCTTTATCTGATCTTCACATTGACGGGACTGCCGATCTATATCGCATTTTTCAGTAACAGTTATCTTCGGATCGAGAATCAGGAACAGATCAATGAAGAAAGGGAAGTGGACAGGGAAGAGCAGGAAGCGGATGCCATGAAGGAACGGGCGATCGTGGCCCTGCTGATCGGGATCTGTATCGTGATCAATGTGACATTTTTCTCCCTCAGAAGAAAAGGACTCCTTTCCCTGGATATGGAATATCTGAATACCGTAACGGTAACGGCGCACCGGGGCGCAAACCGGGAAGCACCGGAGAATACGCTGTCTGCCTTTGATGCGGCCGTAAATGCGGGCGCGGACGTGGTGGAACTGGATGTGCGTCAGACTGCGGACGGGGTGGTGGTAGTGTCCCATGATGCGTCTCTGGCCCGGACGGCAAAGGAGAAGATCCCCGTCGGAAAATCCACATATGAAGAGTTGAAGAAATATAACGTGGGGGCATATTTTAAAGACGGTTCTTTTGAAGAGCATGTTCCCACGCTGGAGGAAGCCATCCTTCTTCTGGATGGCAGGGCGGACCTGAATATCGAACTGAAGCCCGAGGGGACGGATCAGAATCTGGAGGAAGAAGTGGTCCGGCTGGTCCGGGAATATGATCTTGTGGACCGCTGTGTCGTGACCTCACAGAATTATATGGCCATTTCCAAGGTCAAAAGTCTGGATCCGGAGATCCGGACGGTTTACGTCATGTCGGTTGCCGGCGGGAAGTTCTATGAACTGAAATCCGCGGATGCATTCAGCCTGAAAGCGGATTATATCAATCTGACCATCGTACGTGCGGCACATTCGCACGGAAAGCAGGTTTATGCCTGGGTCATCAATGATGATGAACGGCTGGAGGACATGATGCTTCTGGGCGTTGACAGCATTATTACGGATCAGCCTCTCCGGATGAAGGAGAAAATGCTGGAAATCTATCAAGACGGAACCGTGCTGGATCTTTTGCAATCCCTTCTTGGAAACCTGCTCTAAATCTGATATAGTAATGTGAGATATGAGAAGAAGAAACGAGGAACATACATTTTGACAGGGGTAAATCGTCCGAATTTCATATTCTGGGGTTTTTTGATCCTTTTTCTGCTGTATGTGCTGACCGGCTGCGGAAGGCGGGAAACAGTGGTAACCACGGAAGAACCGGTGGATATCACCGCCGGTTTTGAAGCAAAGCGGGACTACGTGGAAACCACACAGGCGGATACGGTCCTTTACCGGGAACCTTCCGTGGACGCAGAGGTTTACATGAAGCTGAATGCGGGCGTGAATCTGGACCGGACCGGAGTTAAGGGTGGCTGGACCAGGGTTCGCCTGAATGATACCAGTCTGTATGTTCAGACAGGAAATGTAAAGCTGACGCAGATGGTCTGGGCGAAACAGGCAGAGAAGAAGAACAATAACCATGTGGTATTCATCGATCCTGCCAAGCAGATCTATGCGGATAAGGAGACGGAGTCGATCTTTCCGGGAGGAGATCCGGAAACCGAGGGAAAGGCCAGGATGTCCAGAGCGACCGTCGGAACCGGAACCGGTGCCTTTGAATATGATGTCACCATGAATGTGGCAAATGCCCTGAAGGCAGAGCTTGAAATGCGGGGCTACAGGGTGATCCTTTCCAGAACCGTCGGAACCGTCAGCCTCAGCAATTCTGAGCGGGCATCCGCCGGAAACCAGAGTGATGCGGAGATCCTGATCCGGATCACGGCAACGGGTTCCTCCGTTCCGGCAACCAAGGGTGTCTTCGGACTGATCACATCGGTTGAGAATCCGAATACAAAGGATAATTATCAGGACAATTTCTATCTGGCAAACTCACTGATCACGGAGACCTGTACAAAGACCAAGGCAACGCGCCTCGGGATCTATCAGACAGACCGGAATGTGTTCCTGAATTATTCAAAAAAACCGGCTGCGGTGATCCAGGTGGGATTCCTCTCAAACGAAGAAGAGGACAAGAAGCTTTCAGATAAGGAATATCAGGAAAATCTGGCCTCCGGACTGGCGGACGGGATCGATTCATACTTCCAGTATAAAGACGAAAAGTAAGCACTTTACATAATATCTTACGGCTGAGATCAACGAATCTCAGCCGTTTTTTGTGCAAGGTGTACAAAAAGGGGTATGAAGTTCTGCAAATCATTGGGCAAGAAAACATTGACTAAAACATTACGGAATGGTAGGATAGTCTTAACATATTTGTAACAAAATCTATCTTTTTGAAATATTTTTTAAGGAAATTGTAAAAGAAATGAGTCGAATAAGTCGCAAAACGGAGTTGAAAATGAACCGATTTAAGTACAATTTAAAGAGATATGTATTTTCCGGTCGGTATTTTGTACGGAATGCACTGGTTGTAATGATTCTTGCAACCGTGATCTCCATCGGTGCTGTCGGTATTCACCTTATCAGTACTTCGGAAAAGGATGTGACTGCAAAGGATGAGCAGACTCCCATGTATGATCCGGACGGTCCGGTTATCCTGGATATGGACCAGCCTGCAATGATCGCGGAGATTTCAAAGGATGAACTGTCGAAGATCATTGAGGAAAACGGTAAGGTTGAGGTATCTGCTAAGAAGGATTCCGTTCTTGCAAAGACCAAGTATGATATGACATCCAAATTCATCTGCACGGAAGATGCACTGAACATCCGTGAAACCGCAGACGAAGAGGGCGAGATCCTCGGACGTATGTATGTGGGCGCAGCAGGTGATGTGCTGGGAACGGAAGGCGACTGGACAAAGATCAAATCCGGCGATATTACCGGATATGTGGCAACGGATTATATCCTGACCGGTGAGGAAGCATCCGCACAGGCAGAGGATTATATGACGGATACGGTTGTTGTAAAGGATGAAAAGGTATGCGTACGCGAGTACGGTGTTGAAACTGCCGATGTCCTTTACCATGCAGCAAAAGATGAAGTTCTTATCTTAAATGAAAAGCATTCCATGAACGGATGGTATAACATCCGGCTTGCTGACGGAAGCTACGGATACATTTCCGAAGATTTTGTTACGGTTCAGCATGGCTATTCGGAAGCATACAGCATTGATGAGATCGATGCGGTTAAGACTGCCAAGCAGGAGATTCAGGAAGAGTTAGAGGCAGAAGAGGCAAAGGCAGCAGAAGAAGCAGCAAAGGCAGAGGCTGAGGCAGCAGAAGAAGCGGCAGAAGAGGAAGAACAGCAGGAAGAAGCCGGAGAAGCTGAAGAAAAGACCGAAACAGAAGAAAAGAAAGAAGAGAAGAAGGAAGAAGCGAAGGAAGAGAAGCAGGAAGAGACAAAGTCCGAAGAGAAGAAGGAAACAAAAGAAGATCCGATTGACACAAGTGCAACCGATCTTTATCTTCTGGCAGCGATCACATACTGCGAAGCAGGTGCAGAGCCTTACGAGGGCCAGCTTGCAGTTGCAAATGTCGTTCTGAATCGTCTTCGCTCCGGTAAATACGGTTCCACATTATCAGATGTAATCTATGCACCGTATCAGTTCACGGGATGCCAGATGAGCACCTTCCAGGGTGCGCTGAAGACAGGTGGTTCCTCCTCCTGCCTGATGGCTGCACAGGAAGCCCTGAGCGGAAAGAACAATATCGGCGGATGCTATTACTTCCGTCCCTACAGGAATGTAAATCTGGGGGCTCTCGGAAGCTACACCATCATCGGAACACATGTATTCTACTAAGAGATGCGAAGTGGTAAACGGAAAATAGTAAATTGGAAACAAAAAAGGAGCGCGGTTCAAATCTGAATCGCGCTCTTTCTGACTTATTTTATGTTTTTCGCTTTTCTGCGTTTTCGCTGTTTTGCTTTCGCCTGCCGGCTGTTTCTTACTTGCCTTCTCTTTCCTGATCCAGCATTGCACGAACCTTCATCGGAAGACCGAACAGATTGATGAATCCGCTTGCATCCTTGTGGTCATACAGATCACCGGTTGTGAAGCTTGCGATGGACTCAGAGTAGAGTGTATACGGTGAGGTTGTTCCTGCCTTGATGATGTTGCCCTTGTACAGTTTGAACTTAACCGTACCGGTTACACGCTCGTCTGTCTTTTCAACGAATGCCTGCAGGGACTCACGAAGCGGGCAGAACCATTTTCCTTCGTATACGAGATCTGCAAACTTGATTCCGATATGACGCTTGAAATCCAGTGTGTCGCGGTCCAGAACCAGTTCTTCCAGCTGCTTATGTGCTTCCATCAGGATGGTTCCGCCGGGGGTCTCATATACACCACGGGACTTCATACCGACAACACGGTTCTCTACGATATCGATGATTCCGACACCGTGCTTTCCGCCCAGGCGGTTCAGCTCACGGATAATATCGGAAACCTTCATTTCCTTGCCGTTAACGGACTTCGGTACGCCTGCTTCGAAGGTCATCTCAACATATTCGCCTTCATCCGGTGCATCGTCCGGAGCAACGCCCAGAACAAGGAGATCCTTGTAGTTGGGTTCATTTGCAGGAGACTCCAGTTCAAGACCTTCATGGCTGATGTGCCAGATATTTCTGTCACGGCTGTAGGAATGCTTTGCATCGAAGGGAAGATCGATTCCCTTGCTCTTGCAGTATTCGATCTCGGATTCGCGGGAATCGAACTGCCACTTGGGATCTCTCCAGCATGCGATGATCTTGATGTCCGGGGCAAGAGCCTTGATGGACAGCTCGAAACGCAGCTGATCATTTCCTTTTCCGGTTGCGCCGTGGCAGATGGCAACAGCGCCTTCCTTGCGTGCGATGTCTACCAGTACCTTTGCGATCAGCGGACGTGCAAAGGATGTACCAAGGAGATATTTATTTTCATAAACCGCATCTGCCTTTACGGTAGGCATGATGTAGTCATCACAGAATTCATCGATTACATCTACGATATAAAGCTTCTCAGCTCCGGAGTACTTTGCGCGCTCCTCAAGACCGTCCAGCTCGGATTCCTGTCCTAC
>CADBOV010000057.1 GCA_902796385.1 uncultured Lachnospiraceae bacterium | reverse complement strand
GTACATCGCACTCTTCTCTCCAGATACGGCCTTCAAATGTGTTCCAAGCTTCGTTCTGTAACATATTCCTATCTCCTTTTCTTATATTTTCGGCTGTCGCCGTATTTAGATACTCTGGTTGCTTTGTGAGGTCATTATATGGCATAAGATTTAGAATTTCAACCGATTTGGCTTATGTTTTTTATTTAGTACAATCCGATAAGGTTTATTATCATTTATGTCAGTTTATCGACACTCTGCACACCTTTCTGGATTCCTTGAATAAACAACACTTGTTCATCCCTTCTTGTGTTGAATTCGTTTTTTGTATATAATCGTAGTATCTGATTTATCTGTTCCGGGGGGGATATTTTGTTCCCGGAATTCTTACAATGCCATGAAAAAAGGATTGAAATAAATGAAGAAAACGGAAAAGCAAAAAAAGGAGAAAAAGGGAAGTCTGTTGGTGCAGATCGGAACGATCTTTGTCATCATCTTTCTGTTTGTGATCCTTGGCTTTGCCATTATACAGATCGCCGGAAATAACATGACCTATTTTGAGGCAAAACGGGAATATCTTACCCCGTTTCTGAAAAACACGCAGAGACAGGAAGAGAAAGCCCTTACCAATCTGGAGTGGTATGTTCCATACTGGAGGACACACGCAAGTGAGGTTCTGCAGGAGTATGAAAATCCCTCTTACGAAGATGACGAAGAACAATACTCCCTGGACTTCGAGCTCATAACCTCTGACAAAATTACAGCCGCCGATCTGGAGGCTCTGCCTGAAAAGAGAAAGCTGAGAGTTGCGGCAAATGCTTACCGTATCTTCAGTAATAACCTTGATCTTTCACAATGGCAGCTGAATAATGAATACCTCTTCATAATCGATGTAAATAAGGATTCTATCGGTTTCATCTATGAACAGGGAGATGATCTGGACATAAGTATGGAATACACCCGTTCATCCCTGGGACAGATGATGTGGCCGGATCCGGACAGTATTCCGCCCATTGTGAAGGCCTACTCGGAAGGAAAAACCACAAACACCAGCTTTATACGATATGACCTTGACAAGGACGATACACATTTATATTTAGGTTTTTATCCGGTGGTGAAAAACGGAAAGATCCTGTATGTGATCGGTATCGCTCATGACTGGAGCGAACATCATTCCACCCTGATCATAAACCTGATCATTCTTGTGGCGATCAGTATCGTATTCCTTACGATCGCCGGCTTTATTCTTCTGCATTTCGTAAACCGTGCAGCGCTTCGTCCGCTGAAAAAAATACAGAATGCGGTCCGGGAGTACCGGAAGGATAAAAACACGGACGGTGTGATCGAGAAAATGGACCGGATCCGTGCCCGGAATGAACTGGGAGAACTATCCGATGATGTGACGGACCTGGTGGTGGAGCTTAACCGTTTCAACCAGGAAAATGCAAAGCTGATCGGTGACCGGAAACAGGTGGAGGCCGAGCTTTCCCTTGCTTCTGCAATCCAAAACGGTGTACTTCCGAAGGCATTCCCGGAGGAAAAGGACTATCAGCTCTTTGCATCCATGACCCCGGCCAAGGAGGTCGGCGGAGACTTCTATGATTTCTTCCCGATCGATGATACCCATGTGGGACTGGCTATCGGAGATGTTTCGGGAAAAGGTGTTCCCGCATCCCTCGTCATGATGACCACAAAGATGCTGATCAAGCAGCACACCCTGTCCGGACATTCCCCGGCAGAGGTACTGAAGAAAACCAATGACACGATCTGTGCGGAAAACGAGCGGGAAATGTTTGTTACCGCCTGGCTGGGAATCCTGGATCGTACCACCGGTAAGATCATCGCCAGCAATGCAGGACATGAATATCCGATCCTTTGTACCGGAGACGACGGATTCCGGCTGATGAAGGATAAACACGGATTTGTCCTGGGCGGCATGGATATGAGCAAATATAAAGAATACGAGATCGAACTTACACCCGGATCAACTCTTTTCCTGTACTCGGACGGTGCTCCGGAAGCAACAAACGCATCGGACCAGCTCTTCGGAACCGATCAGATGCTCTCTGTACTGAACCGGGATCCGAAGCTGCGACCGGAAGAGCTTTGCAGTGAAATGGCAAAAGCCATTGATGATTTTGTCGGTGAAGCTCCGCAGTTTGACGACCTTACCATGTTGTGTGTCCGTTATAACGGATGGGATTCATCCGAGTCGATATAGTTTAAGAACGCAGGAGGTGTAAATGAGGGAAGACTATAAGAAAGCAAGAGCAATGGCTCTCGAAGCTGTAAAGAAAGCGGAAAAGGAGGGAAAATCACCCTACCTTCCCGTTCTTGATTCAATGGAAGAAGTAAAACAATCTGCAGGTCAGACAAACCTGGGTATCCTGGAACTTCCTCTCAACCGGATCAAAGGAAATAAAGAGATTTCCAGAAATAATGCATTTGCGAACAATTTCATGCCTCTTCTGGAGGAAGGAACCGAGTTCGCCGCAAAATGGTCAACCCTTTATGATTCCTATGTAAATGAAGGGATCCGGGATGCCATTAAGGTATATGAGTACATGAACCGCTACTATGTACAGGAAGGAAATAAGCGGGTTTCCGTTGCAAATTTCGGAGAAACGGAGTTCCTTGCTGCCGAAGTAATCCGGATCCTCCCGAAGAAAACCCATGACAGAAAATCACTGGTATACTTCGAATATCTGGATTTCTATAAATCTACCAAAAACTTCCTCATCGTTTTCAGTAAACCGAACAGTTATCGGAGACTTGCAGATCTCCTGGATCAGACACTGGGCGAGCCCTGGCCGGAGGATCTGTGCAGAGACCTGAAATCCGCATTCTTCCGCTTCAGCCGCTGTCTGAAAAACCATATGAAGGAGGATGATGAATACGTCCAGAGCGATGCATTTCTGATGTATATCACCTTATATCCATGGCAATCCCTGCTGGAAACAACGGATGATCTGATCATAAAAAACATTACACGTGCGAAGGATGATCTTCTTTCCTCCGGAGCTGTTGAATCCATGTCATTTCTGGATTCGGCAGATACAGATGATAAGAAGGATTCCGGCTTTTGGGACTTCTTTAACAAGCCCAAAAAATATACCGCCCAGAATCCGCTTAAGGTCGGATTTGTTTATGCGAAAAATATCGATGACTCCCGCTGGAGTGACAGCCATGAAAGCGGCAGACTCTATGTGGACGAGACCATGGGGGATAATGTCCGGACAACTGCTTATTTCCTTCCCGATCATGCGGACCTGAAGGAAACCATCCATCATGCCAACCATGATAAATGTGATATCGTATTTACCACCTCTCCCACGATGCTTCTGGAAACACTGAAAGCTGCAGTTGAATTCCCCCAGACAAAATACCTGAACTGCTCCATCGGATACAATGTGTCTTCCGTCCGCTGCTATGAAGGAAAACTGTATGAAGGTACATTTCTGATGGGAGTTCTGGCAGCCACCCAGCTGCATCAGCAGAAAAGCGGAACCCGGCGGATCGGTTATCTGTCCAGAGTCTGTGACAGCCGTCGGTACGTTAACCTGAACGCCTTCGCCATCGGAGTATCACTGATCGATCCGTCCTGCAAGGTCTCACTGATCAGTGTGAAACCCGGAGAAGATAAGGATTTCCGGAAGACCTGGAAAGAGGAAGGAGTAACGATCTATGCGGACTTCGAGTACTATTCCGGAATAAATATGAAGCGAGCCGGTCTGTACCGTATCGGCGAAGAGCAGGATGAGTACCTGGGAGCTCCGTATTACAACTGGGGAAGATTCTATACGGAGATCATCCATTCCGTTCTCGTAGGTTCCTGGAATCTGAGAGAGGTTGTGGAAAAGAAAAAGCCGCTCAGCTACTGGTTCGGACTTTCCACCGGTCTGGTAAATATCCGGACAAAGGAAATGCCGTATCCCACAAACAAAATGATATCCATTATGAAGCAGGGCATCATGAACGGCGCGTTTACACCATTCTCCGGAGAGATCCGGAGCAGAGACGGAAGAGTGATCCAGGAAGCCGGAGCAACACGAAATGCTGAACTGGAGAACCTGACGCCCCTTACCATCATCACGATGGACTGGCTGTACGAGAACATCGAAGGGGAACTGTAAATCCGGGACGGGATTTACGATCCCGGTCATAAAACACCAATAAAAGAATCAGCCGCCGGCACTCATCGGTCCATGGACCGAAGTTCCGACGGCTTTCTTTTATTCATGCTACGCCATTTCCTGCGTTATTTCTTTATTCCGGCTGCGTAGTTTCCTTTTTCATCCAGCGTTGTTTCCTACTCCGTCTGCGCTGTTTCCTGAAGTATCTCCAGCGTGTATTCCCCTCCTTTGTAGGATACCCGCGCCGGACTCTCAAGCGGTGTCGTCGGGAAAAGTGAATGATCGTAATTATAGAACCCCGGTCTCACCTCCTCGGAAAACCAACGTGCTTCATCATCCGTTCCCAGGAAGCAGACCAGTTTATGCATATAGATCGGCGACGGATCCATATGATACCATTCGCCCTGGATCCTCACCATCAGCCAGTAATGCTGACCGGGTCCCGGATTCCGTTCCATGAAAATGTTCTCGATTCCCACTTCATCCAGCAGCGTTTTGCAGGTGATGGCATGCGTATAACAATCACCGGCTTTTCCTTCCATTCCCGCCAGAGCCTGTTCGATCTCATCCCGGTTCGTTCTCGTATTGTTCCACGGAATGGTCTTTCTGACATAACGGAATACCGCAAATGCCTTCTCAATGTCCGTCATGCCCGGTGTGGTCAGTTCCGCTGCTCTCTGCTTCGTCAGCTCTTTCAGGCGGATCATGTCATCATAGTTTTCCGGCCTCTCATTTACATATACCTGTACGTCCGCCGTTCCGACCCTGCCGTATTTATCCTCTGCCTTGTAAGTAACGGTATAAACTCCCGGCGTATCAAGATCCACGCGGGAACTGTCGATCGTAAGCTTCGCAGCCGGATCCAGCGGATCATCCACCGTAACACCCGTCCGGTATGCAACATTTTCTCCCGTATACAGATGCCGGCTCTGCGTACCCTCGATCTTCGGTACATTTTCCGGATCATACACCGTAAGCGTTGCCGTAAGAAGCGTCCGGTTTCCGCCCTGATCCTCCAGATAGATCTTCACCGTGCTCTCTCCTTCGGTGTTCAGATCCGGGGTCTGATGGAAATATGCCGTAACCTTTGTGGTATCCTGTGCGGAGACCAGAAAGTCCTCCGGCGTAACCTTCTCGCCCTTTTCCCGGACCAGATCCCTGGTCTCACCCTTCGGAGCGGATGTATCCTGTATGATCAGCTCAACGTCCTTCGAGAACGGTCCCCAGGAGATGGTCACGGTATGAACCCCCGGCGTCATCATGTCCGTCGACGGCTCCTTCTGATCGATCTCACTTCCGTCCCAGGGCGTCTTTTCGAAATCCTCCGCGGAGGGATAAGCTTCCCCCGCTTCAACCGTGTAAACCGGCAGAACATTCTGGTCAAAACGGTACTTGAGAACCCCGCCGGTGACCGCTGTGGCAGCCAGAAGAAACAGAATTCCCAGCAATATGATCAATATGATTTTTTTCTTCTTTTTTCTTCTCATGCTGAAACTTTGCTTCCGGTCCTTCCTTTATCTCTGATACCGTAAATATACCGTTTCCGGTATAGTCAGTCACAATCTTTATTCTACCCTTTACTTTTCCTTTACACAAGCAAAACCTTGTGTTTCTCCCTGTTGTTTTTTGTGCAATCTGTTGCGTTTCCCCTACATTTCACGTTAAATCTCCGACTTTTCTCTACTACTGAATTGTGTTATACTGTGAAACGGGATAAAATTCCCATCTGCATTTTATAATAGTTGAACTACAGAAAGGATCCGGCCATGTCACAGTCAATTGATTCCCGTTCCATTAACGCTATACGTATTCTGTCCGCAGATGCGATCCAGAAGGCCAACTCCGGTCATCCCGGACTTCCCCTGGGCGCCGCACCTGCCGCTTATACGCTTTGGTCAAAGATCATGAAGCATAATCCGAAGAACCCGAAATGGGAAAACCGCGATCGGTTTATCCTCTCCGGCGGACACGGTTCCATGCTTCTTTATTCACTTCTTCATCTGTTTGGCTACGGACTTACGGTTGAAGATCTTCAGAATTTCCGTCAGCTGCATTCCCTGACACCGGGACATCCGGAATACCGCCACACCGCCGGTGTAGAAGCTACCACCGGTCCTCTGGGTGCGGGTATGGCTATGGCTGTCGGTATGGCTATGGCTGAACGCCACCTTTCTTCTGTATTCAATAAAGAGAACTACCCTGTAGTGGATCATTATACTTATGTTCTGGGCGGTGACGGCTGCATGATGGAGGGCATTTCCTACGAAGCCTTCTCCCTTGCCGGAACCCTCGGCCTTTCAAAGCTGATCGTACTTTACGATTCCAATGACATTTCCATTGAAGGCGGAACGAACATCGCTTTCCGCGAGTCCGTACGGGATCGTTTTAAATCCTTCGGTTTCCAGACCCTTCTGGTTGAGGACGGAAATGATCCGGATGCAATCCTCGCAGCGATCACCGAGGCAAAGGCCAACACGACCCAGCCGTCCATGATCGAGATCAAGACAAAGATCGGCGCGGGCTGCCCTGCCAAGGAAGGGAAGGCAAGTGCCCACGGCGAGCCTCTGGGTGTTGAAAATGTAGCAGCACTCCGCGAGAATCTGGGCTGGGAGGACACAACCCCGTTTGCAGTTCCGCAGGATATTTACGATCATTTCGCATCCATCGCGGAAAAGAACAAAACAGATGAAGATACCTGGAACGAGCTCTTCGCGGAATATAAAAAGGCATATCCCGAAATGGCTGAGCTCTGGGATCAGTATCACGACGAGGACAGTGCTTCTAAATTCTTAGAGGATGAAACCTTCTGGAATATCAGCGACAAGGCAGATGCAACGCGGAACATTTCCGGAAAGCTGATCAACCATATGAAGCAGTCGATCCCGAATTTCTTCGGCGGAGCAGCCGATCTGGCTCCCTCCACCAAGACCTATATGTCAGATCTGGGTGATTTTTCAAAAGAAACTCCGGAGGGAAGCAACCTGCACTTCGGTGTACGCGAGCTTGCCATGGCAGCCATCGGTAACGGTATCTGGCTCCACGGCGGACTTCGCCCGTTTGTTTCCACCTTCTTTGTTTTCAGTGATTATGTGAAACCGATGGCAAGACTTTCCGCCCTGATGCAGGTTCCCCTGACTTATGTTCTGACACATGACAGCATCGGTGTCGGCGAAGACGGACCGACTCATGAACCCATCGAGCAGCTTGCCATGTTCCGTGCGCTTCCGAATTTCTATGCATTCCGTCCCGCGGATGCAACCGAAACCGCTGCCGCATGGTACTTTGCGGCAAACAGCAAGCTTGCCCCGACCGCACTGATCCTTTCACGTCAGAATCTTCCGCAGCTGTCCGGATCTTCAAAGGAAGCCCTGAAGGGTGCCTACATCCTGGAAGACAGCACAAAGGATATTCCGGATGCGATCATCATCGCTACCGGTTCCGAGGTTCAGCTGGCCGTGGAAGCAAGAAAGAAACTGCTTGAGGAAAATGTGGATGTCCGGGTTGTCAGCATGCCCTGTATGGACCTGTTCAGGGATCAGCCGGATTCCTATCAGGAACAGATCCTTCCGTCATCCGTAACAAAGCGCGTAGCCGTGGAAGCTCTTTCCACCTTCGGCTGGGAGCGTTATGTGGGTCTGACCGGAAAGGTTGTAGGTATGACCGGTTTCGGTGCTTCAGCACCCGGCGACCTGCTCTTCCCGTATTTCGGTATCACAACCGACGCGGTGGTTGCAGCCGTTAAGGATCAGTTATAAATGACGGCAGGCTCCAATAAATACAATACTCAACGAATATAATATCCAATAAATACAATACTTGGCAAAAGTAATAAAAGGTATCAAAAAAAGGACGATCACTCGTCCTTTTTTTATGGATCAACCCAGCTCCTCCAGCTGGATCAGCGCATCCCGGAGGATCACGGTCATATGCTCCTCAAAATATTCCTTGGAAGCATAGGAGATCCTGCATCTGCTGCCGAATTCATTCAGTATCGTGCAGAGCTGGCTGAACTCCTCCAGGGAATTCCGCTCTCTTCCAAGATACAGATAGTATCTCTGATTGACCGGATTCTTATATAATACATTTTCACTGTCATAATGCATGCTCACCAGACGGGACGCCTGAATAACGCTCTGCAGATCCTTGAACTCATAGAGCGCAAACGGATCCGGTTCCGGCGGTTTCTTAACGCCCGGTTTCCCAACCGGCGGTACGGGTGCGGGGCCTTTTGTAACCTGTGCACCCACCTTCCCGGCCAGCCCGGAAACGATATTATCGATCATGCTCATGATATCCTGCGGATTTACCTGTGAGGACTTGGGGATGTTGATCTCCGCACGGATCTCCGGTCCCTGCTGGATCTGGACTCCGTCCGGTCCCTGTTTTTCATCATCCTCTCCTTCAGAATCCGGACCGCCCGGTCCGTCATATTCTTCCGCATCCAGATCTTCGAATCCCGGTCCGTCCTCGTCTTCATCCTCGTCGTCGTCATCCGGACCTCCCGGTCCGCCCACGGCACCGCCCGGTCCGTCGAATTCGATCCCGTGTGTGAAGCGGGAAAAACGTGTATCCAGCTCGTCCGGATTTTCAACCCGGCTGATATTTACCATGAGACCGTTTCGTTCCATGGGGATCGCTTCCACCATCAGGGGATGGATCCCGTCCTCAAAGCCCAGTTCCTCCCTGGCGATCTCCATCAGATCTTCAAACAGTTCCTTTGCCTTGTCCGATCCGTAAGCCAGTTCGGAGATCTGAATCTCTCTTTCCTCCAGATCCGAAGCGTCCAGGATAAATCTTATTTTATTTTCACTTATGCGTTCCTGTCTCATACAGTCGCCTCTCTTTTTCTAGTCCTTACTTGCCGGTGTCATGCAAGCATCCTGAGAATTGTTTTTCTTGCAATTCCCGCAAACAGTCATTATGATAAAAGGGAACATTCCAAGATCAAAGTTCTGCCCGGGTATTTCGGCGTTCTTCCGAACGTTTCACGAGATTCCCCTTCCGGCATGATCCCGACTGCTTTGATTCCAATATTATGATCCGGGGCTGACGGTAAACTATCACAGATGCTTACCTCCGATAAGCCGCGGAAGAAAGGAGGTTTTCGGTTTTTGAACCCGTAAACGGGATATACTGTATAAAGACACAGAATGGGACATGCTCCGTGGAGTATGCCCCATCTTTTGTCTTTCCGGTCGCTTGGATTAACCCTCGGAAATAGCTCCTACCGGGCATCCTCCAGCGCAGGCACCACAGCTAATACAAGTATTCTCATCGATAACGAACTGTCCGCCGTTGTCTGAGATTGCTCCTACCGGGCAAGATCCTGCACAAGCTCCACAGCCGATGCAAGCGTCGCCAATAACAAATGCCATAGTGTCAACCCTCCTTTGTAAAATGATTTATAACGATTGTAAGGTCATTTTACACCATGATGTCAGTTTTCACAAGAAAAACTGTAACATTTTACTTAGAAGAATTTGTGAACAGATTTTTTATACATGCAGATCCGGATCGAATCTGCTCTTCAGTTTTGGATTTGAATCAATATATGCCTTGATACTCTTGATGTTTTCCGACAGTTCATCCATTGCATTCAGAACCTTGTGGAAATTCTCATACTCCTCCTCGGTAACCTGTCCGTCCTTGGAAATATCCACCAGTTTCCTGGAAATATCATCGATGGACTGGACACTGCTCAGGAAACGGAGCGACAGCCGCTCCAGGGAATCGGTCTTAACACGCTTTTTTGCTTCTCCGAGGATCCGTTCCATCCCGATGGGACAAATGTTGTTACAAAAATCTTCACAGAGGTACGGAGCATTATACTCCTTCGACATGATCAGGACTTCTTCTGCATAGGGTTCGATCTTATCCAGTTCGATCCGTGCCAACCGGCTTCTTTCAATCCCAAGCTGGACCGCTGCTTTCTCACGACTGGTAAAAATGCCGTTTTTTTCAGCTGCCTGAATCCTTGCAATATAATAAATATTTCCTGTTGCTTTTGATGCTTTTCTTCCCATATCACGTACCTCCGATACTACCTAGAATGAGTACTGACGCTTGATATGGTAACACAGTAATGAATTAAAATCCAGTAATTTTTCCACAATTATTATTAATATATGAACACTTTTTTTATAAAACAAACCATAATCAGTAAAAATTATTCATTTATTTTGTTCTTTAGTACATGAATCTGATATATTTCCCTCTTCGGTACTCCCCGTTCCACAGCCACCTGTTTGATCGCCTCTTTTTCGGTAAGCCCCTTTTCGATCAGATTCCGGATATGCTCTTCCACGGGTACATCCTCCCACCGGGCCTGCTGCTCCTTCTTCTGTTCCTCTTCAGACTTCCCTGCAATGACCAGCACATATTCCCCTTTGGGCGGTTCTTCCCGGAAATGCTCAACCGCTTTTCCCAGGGATGTCATAAGGAAGGTTTCGTGCCGTTTGGTCAGTTCCTTCGCCACGGTAAGCGGCCGGTCTCCCAGCACTCCTTCCAGCTCCTCCAGGGTTTTCACAAGTCTGTGGGGCGCTTCATAGATCACCATGGTCCGTGTCTCACGCTTTAATTCTTCCAGAACGGCCCGTCTTTCTTTTTTATCCGCCGGAAGAAAGGCTTCAAAACAGAACCTGCGGGTTGCCTGACCGGATGCGATCAGCGCATTTACCGCCGCACAGGCTCCGGGCACAGGTACAACCGGAATTCCGGCCTCATAGCACCGTTGAACCAGTACTTCCCCCGGATCGGAGATCCCGGGTGTTCCCGCGTCCGTGATCAGCGCGATCACCTTTCCTTCCTGCATTTGCCGGACCAGAACCTCTGCCTTGTCATATTTGTTGAACTCATGGTAGCTGGTCATGGGGGTGTGCAGATCAAAATGTGTCAGCAGCTTCCGGCTGTTTCTCGTATCTTCCGCAGCGATCTCGTCCGCTTCCTGAAGGATCCGGACTGCGCGATAGGTCATATCCTCCAGATTTCCGATTGGTGTTGCAACCAGATAAAGAATTCCCGGCATATTTTCCTCCTCTATGGTTTCCCGTACATATCCAGAACCTGACGGGTGTAGCTTCCGTCCTCATTATATACCACCAGTGTCGGTCTGACTGTCAGCTGGGGTCCGCCCCCCATTACCGCCTCCAGCAGGACCATATTCGGTTCCTTTCCGGCATAAGGCTGAACCAGCTGCATGCATTTCGGCTCCAGACGATACTGTATCAGGCACTGCATCAGCTCCGGCAGGCGGAAGGGTTTATGTACCACATAAAAGCTTCCTCCCGGCTTCAGTAAATGTGCCGCTGCCCGGACAATCTCTTCCCAGGATACCGCTATCTCATGCCGTGCGATATTATAGGCAGATTTGTCATTATGCAAACCGCCACTCTCTTTGATATACGGCGGATTACAGGTCACGGCATCATACTGTGCCTTCGGAAAGTTCATCGTAACCTCCCGGATATCTCCCTGCAGGATCCTGCATCGATCCTCCGCCTGATTCAGCTTCACACTCCTGCCGGCCATTTCGGCAACCTCCTCCTGAAGCTCCAGTCCTTCGCAGAAAGCACATTTTTCCTTGGCGGTCAGTAAGAGGGGAATGATCCCGGTTCCGGTTCCCAGATCCATGACCTTATCCTTTTTCCGGGTATGGGTGAAATTCGCCAGCAGCACGGCATCCATTCCAAAACAGAAAAAGGATGGGTTCTGGATGATCCGGAACCCATTTACCTCTAAATCGTCAATTCTTTCTTTTTCCTTTATCAGATCTTCTCTGATCGGTTGAACCTCTTCCTTCATCTGATGCTCCTCACCGGTCGATCTTCATCCTTGTCTGATGCTCCTCACCGGTCGATCCTCATCCTTGTCTGATGCTCCTCACCGGTC
>CADBOV010000056.1 GCA_902796385.1 uncultured Lachnospiraceae bacterium | reverse complement strand
CAGCGTTTTTCCCGCATACATCCACCGGGTCATACTGAATGCAGCCTGCCTGGCGGACATACTGATATGCCCCCTCTTTCCCGATAAAGCGATGCTTCCCCAGCAAACCCTGCTTGGTAAGGATAAATCTTTTTGCATGATCCCGTGAAATCATCATCCTGTCTGCCATGATATGCAAGTCCTTCCCATGATATGCAAGTCCTTCCCGTGCTTTCCGAAGTCATGTGCTCTGCTTTGGTCGTTCTTTTCTGCCGATCTCATCGATCAGTACCCGGATGCACAGCTCAAGCCCTCTCGTGATCTGATCGAGCGGCATGGAAAAGATATCCTTTTCCTTTTCGACGTATTCTGATGCATATGGTACATGAACGAATCCTGCCGGGATTTCTCTTGAAGTCTTCCGGAGAAATGCCAGCAGCCGGTACAGGACTTCATTGCAGACATACGTTCCGGCAGAGAAGGAAATCTCCGCCGGCAGATTTTCTTCTTTCAGTCTCTCCGCCATCTTTCTGACCGGAAGCGTAGAAAACAGACCGTCTTCTCCGTCAGAAATGATCTTTTCCCACTCAGGCTGATATCCCGCGTTATCCGGTATCCTGGCATGCATCAGGTTGATCGCAAGAACCTCCAGGGTGATTGCAGTCCTGCCGCCGGCAAGCCCTGTACAGATCACGGCATCGAAACGGTTCTTTCCGATCATGTCAAGAAGCTTTTCACTGCCGCTGCCAAAACAGACGGGCAGTATTACGGTTTCGATCCTGCATGCATCTATCACACGCGGAAGATCCTTCACCGCTTCCCAAGACGGATTTACCACATTATCCCCGAACGCCTCAAAACCCGTGATCAATATCCTCATGTTCTTACTCTCTGTCCTCGTATGCTTTTCTGTTTGCCTTTTTATACGCCTTTGCCCATTTTGAGATTTCTTTTTTCTGTGCGTAATTACGAGTGTTTTCAGCACCGAGATTCTTATAGAGTTCATATCTCTCTTGGGACAATTCCCCGTTCTTTATCGCAGTTTTGACTGCACAACCGGGTTCGGTCTCGTGTCTGCAGTTCCTGAATTTGCACCGGCGTTCCAGTTCTGCAATATCCGAAAAAGCATCCTCGATCCCGTCCTGTGTATATGCCATGCCCACTTCACGCATCCCCGGCGTATCTATGATGCAGACCCCGCTTGGAAGCTCCATCAGCTTCCTGTAAGTGGTCGTATGCCTGCCCTTGCCATCCTCTTCTCTGATTTCACTCGTCTTCATGATCTCTTCGCCTGTGATGGCATTGATCAGTGTTGATTTTCCCGCACCCGAAGATCCCATCAGGCAGATCGTAGTTCCCGGCGTCATGTATTCATTCAGTTCGTGAAGCCCGATCCCGTAAAGAGCCGATATTGCATGAACTCTGACCTTGTCTGAAATCTGCTCCGCTTCTCTCACAAATCTCCCTGCATTGCCGCAAAGGTCGGATTTGGTAAGGATAACAACGGGAACCGCCCCTCCCTGGAGCGCGATGCTCACATATCTTGCAATACGGTTGTAACTGTAGTCTTCGTTGAGTGAAGTGACAATAAAACAGTAATCCACATTGGCGACCATGTACTGCATCACTCCCATTTTGGACTGATCCGGTCTCTGCAGCAGGCTCTTTCTTTCACAAACCGAAAGGATCGTCGAGTCACCCTGACTGTTATATTGAAATGTCACATAATCCCCCACGACCGGAAGTTTCTCTGCATCTTCCGTATAAAAGCTTCCTTTCAGCCTTGCGGGGATCTCCTCACCCTCAAACCATAATCTGAAATGATTCTTTCTGACCTCGGAAATCCTTCCGATTTTTTCCGCAAGTACCGGCGCTTCGTTGAAACATCCATGAATCCTGTCCATTTTTTTCAATTTTCGTGTCTCCTTTTTTATCAACTCATCAATCATAACTGCGCATCCTCGCGGAGCGCTTTCGCCAACTTCAGAGCCTTTCCGATGCTGGCTCTGACCTGATCGTATGGAGACCTCGACGTATGAAACCGTACATTCTCAAGGAGTGTTTTACAGGAGTTCCTGAAGAAATTTCCAAAAAAAGACCGTGACAAATATGCCACGGTCAGAAAATCATTCTGGTATCCCTTATAAGCATTATAAGGCACAAGCCGAGGTCATCATACCATATTCATTTACAATCTCAATTCTCTCTACACACATAAATGATTACCTCGCTTTCTTCAGATTTTTCTCTCTGAATATATCAGAAGGACATAGGAAAGTCAATGATTTCTGCTTTTACTTCATCAAAGGCTTCCATCCGTCCTTTGCATTCATGTAGTACTCCGAAAATTCTCCATCGACGAATATCTTCATCAGATTATCCATTCCCCAGATCCACGGAAGCTTCAGCACCTCATCTATCTCTGTCCAGAATACCTGCCCCTCGGAGGATGAAGTCAGCGTCCCGGAAAACTTCTCCGCCTTAAACAGAAACACGATGTACCTCGTTCCGTCATCATCGATCCAGTTCTTCACGCCGCAGAGGACCGGATCCTCGATAGTGAGTCCTGTTTCTTCCTTTATTTCCCGGATCACGGAGTCCACGACAGGTTCATGCTCCTCCACATGACCGCCCGGGAAAATGATTCCTCGTATGTCTTTTCCGGTTTTATCCTCAACCAGCACTTTAGACCCGTCCCGGATCATACACATGTTTTCAAGGACTACTTGCTCTCTTCGCTCCATCTCTCATGCCTCATTCTGGGATCACCTATTTACAGAATAAATTTTCGAAACTCAACATAGTTCACATACAATTATATGCCGTCCTTGCGTTCATTGTCAAACATATGGTGTCGTCACAAGACGACATTCTGGAATCAACCTTTTTATCGATTATTCTTGGCTTCAGGGATTTTATCCGAAATCAAATCAAATGTTTCTGTTTTCGTAAAAATCATGCTATAATTTTCTTGTAGATGTCCGCTGTTTCAAAGCTAAAAATACCGTATTCGAAGAACGACCGATTAGATGCCGCGATTTTCCGTAAATCATTCTGAGTCGTGAGCCATAGAAGTACAGAAGATAAACTGTTCCACTACGGATTACATGAGTCCGCAGTGCAGAAGGTCAACTGTCTCCGGAAAAGCACAGCGCATACCGCATTCTTTCCCGCAAAGCGGAACAGGCTGACATCACCCGGTTTCTGACTGAAGCCGCAAAGTATACGGAGCAGGGGGATAAGAATAACGCAGATGCTGTTCTGCAAGTTTCTGCATCTGCAAATTCAGCACTTTTTGCAAAGATCAGAGAGGAGGATCCGAACATGTGTGAAGCATTAAGAGTCATTATGGCCGATGATATTAACAATGCTAAGTTAGAGGGTTTGAAAGAGGGTAAGATAGAAGGGAAGATAGAAGGGAAGATAGAAGGTAAGAAAGAAGGTGCTTTTTTAACTCTCGTCTCCCTTGTAAAAGATGATATTCTTTCTGT
>CADBOV010000055.1 GCA_902796385.1 uncultured Lachnospiraceae bacterium | reverse complement strand
GTGCCGTTATCAAGCATATCACCGATATTGATCAGGCAGCAGTTGAAGATCGGCTGCAGGAAATAGTCTGCATCATGGAAATGCAGAACACCGTCATCATGTGCCTTGGAGATCTTCTCCGGAAGCAGCACACGACGGGTAAGGTCCTTGGAAACCTCACCTGCGATCAGATCACGCTGTGTGGAAGCAACCGTTGCGTTCTTGTTGGAGTTCTCCTCCATAACGTCCTTGTTGCTGTTCTTGATCAGGCTGAGAATGGAATCATCCGTTGTATTTGCCTTACGAACCAGTTCACGGGTGTAACGATAAATGATGTAGGTCTTTGCGAGGATGTATTTTCCATCCTCCATCAGCTCCTGCTCGATGATATCCTGGATGTCTTCGACCAGAATTCTTTTTCTTTTCTTGGTTTCAATCCCCTGTACAATCTCTTCGATCTTGGCATCTGTAACCTTCTCTTCCGGCTCGACCTCAGCATTTGCCTTCTGGATGGCAACTACGATCTTGCTGCGGTCAAAATCCACAATATGACCGTCTCTTTTTACTACCTTCATCCCATATCTCCTCTACCAAAAATATATAAAAAAGTCTATTATCAGGCGATTCTGACACAGAACCGCCTGCAAGAAATGATTATAGCACCAGAGAGTTGCTTTGTAAACCCTGAAATACTAAATATTGTCTTATTTTTTTTGACAAAACACTAGATGTTGGGTTTTATGTAAAGTAGTAAATCGCTGAAAATATGCAGATCCGGGGCATTTAATAAGGAAGAAACCGGAAAAAAAGAATGGAATTTCCATGAAGATTATTATTTTTCACTTTCCATTTCAGCTTCATTATGGTATAACGTGATAGATTGAGTTTAGAAAAAAACAGATTTATAAATAAAGAAAGCGAGCAAAAAAATGAAAAAAGGAAAACTGAGAATCCTGCTGGCAGGATGCCTTACAATGGCCATGCTGACCGGCTGCGGAAATAAGACAAGTGATAATCCCGGTGAGGCAATGAAGGAGCGTTACTCCAAGTATGTTGATCTGGGTTCCTATAAGGATATTCAGTATACACCGACAGAGACTGCCATAACCGAGGAGGACGTGGATAAAAAGGTCAACCAGCTGGTTACGCAGAATGCGACCAAGGTAGAGAAGAAGACCGGTGTTGCCATGCAGGGTGATACCGTAAACATCGATTATGTCGGAACCATCGACGGTGTTGAATTCTCCGGCGGAAACACAGGTGGTGCCGGAAGGGAGATCACACTGGGATCCAGCGGATACGTTGATAATTTTGATGAGCAGATCGAGGGACACAGCCCCGGTGAAACATTTGACGTAAAGGTTACTTTCCCGGAGGATTACGGAAAAGAAGAACTGAACGGAAAGCCGGCAGTTTTCAAGACAACCCTGAATTATATCGTTTCACAGGAATATCCTGAACTGACAGATGCATTTGTTGCCGAAAAGACAGAGTACAAGACCGTACAGGAATACCGTGAAGCAACACAGGCGGAAATGGTAAAGGAGCAGGCAGAAAAGGATCTGGAGACGGACAAGGAAAGTATGATGACGCAGATCATTGATACTTCCACCGTAAAGCAGTATCCCCAGAGCGATATCGAGGATCGTACAAAGATGCTGACAGAGCAGCTTACCAGTACAGCCCAGGCTTACGGTATGACGGCAGATCAGTATCTGGCAGCCATCAACTATACGGCAGACCAGTTCCAGACCGAGATCCGGAATGCGGTTGAAGAATCCATCAAGAGAAAGATGATCGTATGCGCGATCGCTACGAAGGAAGATATCAGCGTAAGTAAAGAGGAAGCAGATGCAAAGATCAAAGAACTTCTTGAGTCTTCCGGACTTTCGGATGTAAGTGAGCTGAACCAGAGAGCCGGATATAAGGATGAAGATTATTACTACATCGTAATGGAAGAGAAGGTTCTTGACTTCGTTTACGGAAATGCGGTTAAGAAGGAAAAGGATACCGGCGAGACCGTGGTTGAAGATGATACACAGACCGCAAATACCGAGGCCGGCAGCACGGAAGCAGGAAGCAGCGAGGCCGGAAGTACCGAGGCCGGCAGCACGGAAGCAGTAGGTGCAGAACCCGGTTCTGCAGAGGGTGAAACGGCTACAACGGCTCCTTTGGAAGGAGAAACAGAAGCGGCACAGTAACAAAAAGAAAATAGTATTTCGCGATGTTTAGATTTTTGTTGACAATTGTTTTCTGAAATGCTATTATCTTTTAGTGACGTTTCACAGGAAATGTTCATAAGCAGCTGTGGCGGAATTGGCATACGCGCATGATTCAGGTTCATGTCCACATTACGTGGGTTCGGGTTCAAGTCCCGTCAGCTG